>JAODAY010000258.1 GCA_025463665.1 Microbacteriaceae bacterium | reverse complement strand
GCCGACAGTGCAGAGCCGGCGTCCTGGGCGACGTACCCGACCCGCAGCGTGACCAGGTCGCGCGTGCGCTCGGTGATGCCGTGCATCGGGTAGCCGAGAACCCGCAGAGCCCCGCCGTGGATGATCGGCGAGCGGGCATCACCGGTCTCCGCCGCCCCCGCGATCGCCCTGGCCAGCGTGCTCTTGCCGCTGCCGGTGGACCCGACGACGCCCATCATTTCGCCCTGCGCGAGCGTGAAACTCACGCCATTGACGACGAGATCGCTCGAGTCGGGTCGCCTCGACGGATACCGCAGCGACAGGTCGTTCGCGTACACCGCGGGGGGCACGGGCGCCGGCGTCATACCTGGTCTGACTCCCTCAGCGCTCGCAGGGCTTCGCGGCGTTCCGCCTGTTCGGCCGGGGCGGGGACGGGCAGAGAGGCGAGAAGCCGCTGGGTGTACGGATGCTGCGGCGAACCGAGCACCTGAGATCCGGGGCCCTCCTCGACGAGTTCGCCGCGGTACAGCACGGCGATGCGGTCCGCGAGCATGTCGACGACCGCGAGGTCGTGGCTGATGAACAGTGCCGCGAAGCCGAACTCCTTCTGCAGCTCGGCGAAGAGTTCGAGAACGCGCGCCTGCACCGAAACGTCGAGGGCGCTCGTCGGTTCGTCGGCGATGAGCAGGCTCGGCTCGAGCGCGAGCGACCGGGCGAGGCTCGCACGCTGCCGCTGACCGCCGCTCAGTTCGTGCGGGAAGCGGTCGCCGAAGCTCTTCGGCAACTGGACAGCCTCAAGCAGTTCGTCAACGCGGCGTCTCGTCGACGCGGCATCCCCCGCCCGCTTGTGCACGATGAGGGGCTCGGCCACAGCCTGGGCGATGGTGAGCAGCGGGTTGAAGCTCGATGCCGGGTCCTGGAAGACGAAGCCGATCTCGCTGCGCACCGGCTTGAACGCGCGCTCGCGAATACCGAGCATCTCGTGCCCGAGAACCTGGAGCGAGCCGCCGGTGATCTTGGTGAGGCCGCCGATGGCTCGCCCGATGGTGGTCTTTCCCGATCCGCTCTCCCCCACGAGGCCGAGCACCTCGCCGGGCGAGATGGTGAAGCTCACCTTGTCGACGGCGCGAAAGCCGGGGCGGCCGAGCCTGCCCGGGTACTCGATGACGAGGTCCTTCGCGACGACGGCGGGCGCGGCGAGGCTCGTGGTGCGGGCGGCGGCGCGGGCCTCGGCGCGTGCTCCGCCGGTGCCGAGTCGCGGCACCGCGCCGAGCAGCTTCTGCGTGTACTCGTGGCGGGGGCGCGCGAACAGGTCGACGGCGGTCGCCTCCTCGACGACGACTCCGTTGTACATGACGGCGACGCGGTCGGCCAGGTCGGCGACGACACCCATGTTGTGGGTGATCAGCAGGATCGCGGTGCCGAATTCATCGCGCACGCGGCGGAGCAGGTCGAGAATTTCGGCCTGCACCGTCACGTCGAGCGCGGTCGTCGGCTCGTCGGCGACGATGAGCCCGGGTTCGAGCACGAGCGCCATCGCGATGACGACGCGCTGCTTCTGCCCGCCGGAGAACTGGTGCGGGTAGTAGTCGACCCGGGTCTCGGGGTCGGGGATGCCGACCTTGACAAGGATCTCGATCGCCTTTGCGCGGGCCCCCTTCTTGGTGAACTCGCCGTGGGCACGCAGCCCCTCGGCGATCTGCCAGCCGACCGTGTAGACCGGGTTGAGGGCGGTCGAGGGCTCCTGGAACACCATGGCGACGTCGGTGCCGCGAATGGCGCGCAGTCGCGCGCCGGAGAGCGAAATGACGTTGTTCTCGCCGAGCAGCACCGCGCCGCGGGTGACCGCGGTCTCGGGCAGCAGGCCGAGAATGGTCTTCGCAGTGACGGTCTTGCCGCTGCCGCTCTCGCCGACGATCGCGAGCACCTCGCCCGCGGCGACGCTCAGGCTGACGTCGTCGACGGCGACGACATCTCCTGCGTCGGTCGCGAACGTGATCTTCAGGTTCTGCACGTCAAGGACCTTCGTGGGGCTCATGAGCGGGCCTCCAGGCCATCGATGTTCGGAACGTCGGCGAGGCTGCCGCCCGGCACAACACTGGCTGACGCCGTGAGCGCCGGGCCGCTGTCCGCTCGACGCTTCGTGCGCAGTCGCGGATCGGCGAGGTCGTTGAGGCTCTCGCCCACGAGGGTGATGCCGAGGACGACGAGAACGATAGCCGCACCGGGGAAAACCGAGGTCCACCAGATTCCGCTCGTCACGTCGGAGATCGACTTGTTGAGGTCATAGCCCCACTCGGCCGCAGACGTGGGCTGGATGCCGAACCCGAGGAACCCGAGCCCGGCGAGCGTGAGGATCGCCTCTGAGCTGTTGAGGGTGAAGATCAACGGCAGCGTGCGAGTGGCATTGCGGTAGATGTGGCGGAACATGATGCGGCCGGTGCTCGACCCGATCACCTTCGCGGATTCCACATACGCTTCCGACTTGATCCGCACGGTCTCCGCCCGGATGACCCGGAAATACTGGGGGATGAACACCACGGTGATCGAGATCGCGGCAGCGAAGACGCCGCCCCACAAGCTCGACTGGCCCCCGCTGATGGCGATCGCGGCGACGATAGCGAGCAGGAGGGTGGGGAATGCGTAGACGGCGTCGGCGACGACGACGAGCACGCGGTCGAGCCAGCCGCCGAGGTACCCGGAGATGAGCCCGAGAACGACACCGACGAAGATCGATAACGCGACGGCGACAACGATCACGTAGAGCGCGGTCTGGGCACCCCAGATAACGCGCGAGAGAACGTCGTACCCGCCGACCGTCGTTCCGAGGAGATGGTCTCCCCCGGGCGGAAGCTGCGCGCCGAACGTGCCGTCGTCGTCGCGCAACGTGGAGTACCCGTAGGGCGCGAGCAGTGGGGCGAAGATGGCCACGAGAACGAACACGCCCGTGATGATGAGACCGGCGACGAGCATGCCGCGCTGGAGTCCGACGCTCTGGCGCACCTGGTGAACGACGGGGAGTCGCTTCCAGGAGGAGACGCGCGGCGTCGTGGACGTGGGGGAACTTGCGGAGACGCTCATCTCAGTACCTCACCCTCGGGTCGATGATGGCGGCGACGATGTCGACGATGAAGTTGCTGAGGGCCACGACGACGGCGAGCAGGGCGACGATACCCTGCACCGCGACGAAGTCACGAGCCGCGAGATACTGAGCGAGCTGGAAGCCGAGGCCCTTCCATTCGAACGTCGTCTCGGTCAGTACTGCCCCACCCAGCAGCAGCGCAATCTGCAGTCCGATGACCGTGATGATCGGAATGAGCGCTGGCTTGTAGGCGTGACGGCGCACCAGGCGGTACTCGCTCACGCCGCGCGATCGCGCGGCGTCCACATAGTCCATCGAGAGCGTGCCGATGACGTTCGTGCGCACGAGTCGCAGGAAGACTCCCGCGGTGAGCAGGCCGAGCGCGACACCGGGGAGCACGGCGTGCTGGAGCACGTCGCTGACGGCGGCCGGGCTCCCGATCCGGATCGCGTCGATGAGGTAGATTCCGCTCGGGTCATCGAGCCGGTTGAGTTCGAGTTCGGTGCGCGTCGACGCCCGACCCGCGACCGGGAGGATTTTGAGCCAGACGGAGAACACCAGTTT
>JAODAY010000253.1 GCA_025463665.1 Microbacteriaceae bacterium | reverse complement strand
GCCTGCTCGCGATCTTCGAGGATCTGCGCGAGACGTCGCAGCTCATCGTGATCACCCACCAGAAGCGCACGATGGAGATAGCCGACGCCCTGTACGGCGTCTCGATGCGTGCGGACGGCATCAGCGCCGTGATCGGGCAGCGCGTGCGACAGGAGCAGGCGAGCTAGCGGGACGCGGCATCCGTCGGTCGCTTGCTGAAACCTGAGGGCGGCAGATCGCGCTCCCGGCGGCCGCCGTAGAGCACTACGCCGCCCCTCGGCAGCGGCGGCAGGAGAAGGAGCGCCGCCTCAGCCCACCGGCACCGCAGTCACCGGTTCGTCGTTGACGGTCAGCACGCGCCATCCGTCGCCCAGCTTTTCGAAAGTCGCGACCGAGCCGTTGTGGATCTGCTCGAACGTGCGACCCGCGAGCGAGGACAGGGTGTAGCGGATGATCGTTCCGTGGCAGACGATGAGCGTGTTGCGGTCACCGTAGTCGGCGTTGATGCGCTCGAGGGCGGCCTTGCCGCGGGCGACCACCGAGTCGAGCGACTCGAGCCCGGGGTAGTTCTTGTCTGGCCAGCGCTCGGCGATGACCTCCGCGGTCGCGCCCTCGCCCTCGCCGTAGGCGCGCTCGACGAGCTCGTCGTAGCTCGGACCGAGTTCGATGTCGAGGCCGGCCGCGATGATCGCCGCGGTCTCCCGCGCACGGATCAGCGGCGAGCTCACGATGACCTCCCAGTCGACACCGGCGAGCGTCGCGACGGCGTCGCGTGCCTGCTGGCGTCCGGTGTCGTTGAGCGGAATGTCACTGGTGCCCTGCAGCCGGTCCGCGAGGTTCCAATCGGTCTGGCCATGGCGAATGAAGGCGAGTGTCATGCTTCCATTTTGCATCGGTTGCGCCGGTGCCCCAACTCGCGGCCAGCTGCGGCAGCCATGCGCACTGAGATTTCGGGGGCCGGGGCCTCGGTAGGCTGGCAGCATGGCTGAACGTTCAACACCCTGGTCGCTCGGCGGCGCCCTGCGCGGCATGTTCGCGCGCCCCACGATCGACGAAACGACGTGGGAAGACCTCGAAGACGCCCTCCTCGTGGCCGACTTCGGCCCCGACATCACCGAGTCCATCATCGACGAGCTGCGCGCGAGCGTCGCGAGGTTCAGAACGACAGATCCGACAGACCTCAAACGGATGCTACGCGAGACCCTCGAGGAGCGGCTCGCCAAGCACGACCCGACCCTGAAGCTCACGGCCCGCCCCGCGGTCGTGCTCGTCGTCGGCGTCAACGGCGTCGGCAAGACCACCACGATCGGCAAGTTCTCCAAGTTCCTCACCAAGCTCGGCCGCACCGTCGTCGTCGGCGCGGCGGACACGTTCCGCGCGGCGGCCGTCGAGCAGCTCGCGACCTGGGCCGTGCGCGGGGGAGCCGAGATCGTTCGCCCGCAGGTGGAACGACAGGATCCGGCATCCGTCGCCTATCAGACCGTCGATCGCGCCCAGCGCGAGGGCATCGAGATCGTGCTCATCGACACCGCCGGCCGGCTGCAGACCAAGAGCGGCCTCATGGACGAGCTCGGCAAGATCCGCCGCGTGATCGAGAAGCAGACGGAGATCGCCGAGGTGCTGCTCGTGCTCGACGCCACCACGGGGCAGAACGGCGTGGCCCAGGCGCAGGCGTTCATCGAGAGCGCCGGCGTGACCGGGCTCGTGATCACCAAGCTCGACGGTTCGGCGAAGGGCGGCTTCGTGCTCGCCGTGCAGGAGCGCACCGGAATTCCGATCAAGCTCATCGGACAGGGCGAGGGCATAGGCGATCTCACCGGTTTCACCCCGCACGTCTTCGTGCAGAACCTCGTCGGGTCGTAGCGCCGAGTCGAACGGCGACGGCTCACGCCGGCGCGCGCGGCCGCCTAGTGCGGTGAGGCGACCGCCTGGGCGAAGCCCAGGGTGGCATCCGCCAGATGCTGCAACGACGTAGGGATCGGCTGATTCTGGTGCCGCATCGTCTGCGCCCACAGCCGGCCCGCCCGGTAGGAGGAGCGCACGAGGGGTCCGGCGAGCACGCCGGAGAAGCCGATCTGCTCGGCCTCGGCCTTGAAGTCGAGAAACTCCTGGGGCTTCACCCAGCGGGCGACCGGCAGGTGCCGGGGCGTCGGACGCAGGTACTGGGTGAGCGTGATGATGTCGGTGCCGGCGTCGTGCAGATCCTGCAGCGCCTGCGACACCTCGGCGGGCTCCTCGCCCATACCGAGGATGAGGTTCGACTTGGTGACGAGTCCCGCCGCCTTCGCCTGGGTCAGCACGCCCAGGCTCCGCTCGTATTTGAACGCCGGCCGGATGCGCTTGAACAGCCGCGGCACCGTCTCGACGTTGTGCGCGAAGACCTCGGGGCGCGCGTCGAAGACCTCCTGGAGGTACGCAGGATTGCCGGAGAAGTCGGTGGCGAGGATCTCGACGCCGGTGCCCGGGTTGCGCTCGTGGATCGCCCGCACGGTCTCGGCGTGCAGCCAGGCGCCCTCGTCGGGGAGGTCGTCGCGGGCGACGCCGGTGACCGTCGCGTACCGCAGTTGCATCTGCGCGACGGAGTCCGCGACGCGGCGCGGCTCGTCCCGGTCGTAGTCAGCCGGTTTGCCGGTGTCGATCTGGCAGAAGTCGCAGCGGCGGGTGCACTGGGCGCCGCCGATGAGGAAGGTCGCCTCGCGGTCCTCCCAGCACTCGTAGATGTTGGGGCAGGCCGCCTCCTGACAGACCGTGTGCAAGCTCTCGCTCTTCACGAGGTCCTGCAGCTGACGGTATTCCGGGCCCATTCTGGCCCTGGTCTTGATCCACTCCGGTTTCCGCTCGATCGGGGCTTCGGCGTTCCGGATCTCCAGTCGGAGCATCCGGCGGCCTTCTGGTGCGGCGGTCATGCCCGCACCTCCATCCGGTTGCGGAAGTGGGCGACGACGGCGTCGACGCTCTCCTCG
>JAODAY010000243.1 GCA_025463665.1 Microbacteriaceae bacterium | reverse complement strand
CATCGAATTCAGCATCATCGCCGCCTTCGCCGCCGCAGCAGTCGTCGGCTCCATCGTCGTCACCGTTCGCGACGGCTACGGCCAGATTCCGACCCACCGCTAGAGCCTGCTCGCGGCGGCTTGCCGCACCAGTGCAGCCGGGTCGGCCTCCGTTGTGGGGGGCCGGCCCGGCTGCACTTTTTTGTGCCCGGATGCCCGCCCGCGCGAGTTGCCGGGGTGCACGCTTCTGCTGGTCGGGCGGCGCGGCGCGAGCCGATGTTTGCCCCTACGCGGGGGCGGCAGCGGGCGGGAGGCGGCGCCGCCTTAGCTGACGCTGAACCCGAGCTTGCGGCCGGCGAGGCCGCGCCCACGCACGGCGAGTGCCGCCGCGAGCGCGGTGATCGCGACGGCCGCGGGTTCGGTCGGCTGCGACAGCACGATCGGCAGCCCCGAGTCGCCGCCCTCGCGCAGCGCGACGCTGAGCGGGATGGACGCGAGCACGCCGACGGGCTCCTCGGGCGTCGACAGGCGGGACGCGGCATCCGCCCCGCCCCCGCTGCCGAAGATGTCGAGCACCGAACCGTCGGGCTGGGGGAGCCCTGCCATGTTCTCGATCACGCCAATGACCCGCTGCCCGGTCTGGCGCGCGACCAGGGCGCTGCGCTCCGCGACCTCGGCCGCGGCCGGCTGCGGCGTCGTGACGACGATGATCTCCGCCTGCGGCAGCAGCTGGCCGATCGAGATGGCGATGTCGCCGGTGCCGGGCGGCAGGTCGAGAAGCAGAATGTCGAGGTCGCCGAAGTAGACGTCGGTGAGAAACTGCTGGATCGTGCGGTGCAGCATCGGTCCCCGCCAGGAGACCGCCGTGTGCGCCTCGACGAACATGCCGATGGAGATGACCTTCACGTCGTGGGCGAGCGGCGGCAGGATCATGTCGTTGACCTGGGTGGGCTTGACGCCCGCGATGCCGAGGATGCCGGGAATCGAAAAACCGAACACGTCGGCGTCGACTATGCCGACCCGCAGCCCCCGCGCCGCGAGGGCTACACCGAGGTTGGCGGTCAGTGTGGACTTGCCGACGCCTCCCTTGCCGCTCGTCACGGCGTAAATGCGGGTAAGCGATTCCGGGCCGAACTGCAGCGTCTTCGGCCGGCCGCCCCGCAGCTTCCCGGTGAGCGCCGCCCGCTCCTCTTTCGTCATGATCGAGACGGCGACGTCGACCTCGCTGACACCAGCGACGGATGCCGCGGCCTCACGCACCTCGCGCTCGATCGTCGTCGCGGCCGGGCACCCGACAATCGTGAGCTTGAGGTCGATCGCGGCGCTCGCGCCGTGCACCCGGACCCCGCCGATCATGTCGAGGTCGACGATGGGCTGCCGAATTTCGGGGTCGATGACGCGGCGAAGCGCGGTGATGATCTGCTCGGCGAGCAGGCCGTCAGCGGTGGTGTCGCCCCAGCCTGGCGCTGCACCGTCTCCGGCACTCACGCCCGACCGGCCGTTGTTGTCGGTCAATCGGCGGTCTCTCTCGTGCCTTCGCGCTCGTCCATCTCCTTGAGCATGCTGCGCAGCTCGGAGCGAATGAAGTCTTTGCTCGCGATGTCGCGCATCGCGAGGCGCAGCGCCACTACCTCGCGGGCGAGGTACTCGGTGTCGTTGAGGTTGCGCTCCGCGCGCTGGCGGTCCTGTTCGATCTGCACGCGGTCGCGGTCGTCCTGACGGTTCTGCGCGAGCAGCAGGAGGGGTGCGGCGTATGAGGCCTGGAGCGAGAGGATGAGCGTCAAGAGCGGGTACTTCTGGTCTTCGGGGTCGAACTGTCCGCCCGGCGGCGCGATGGTGTTCCACAGCAGCCAGAACGCACAGAAGACGGTCATGCCGAGGAGGAACCACGGCGTGCCCATGGCACGGGCGAAGGTCTCCGACAGGCGGCCCATGCGGTCCTTGCGCTGGGTGAAGCGCGAGGCGAAGGGCACGCGCAGGCCCTTGGGGGAGTCGAGCGAGTTATTTACGCGCGGGGAACGAGCCATGTGCTGTCCTCCTTCCCTTTACGGGGCTGCTCTTGATGGTTACGGCTTCGGGGTTGGGCTTGTTGTCCTCGGAGTCGGTACTTCGCCAGTCGTCCGGCAACAGGAAGTCCAGGACATCGTCAATAGTCACCACCCCGACCAGTCGGTGATTCTCGTCGACGACCGGCACCGACACGAGGTTATAGCTCGCGAGGATGCGCGAGACTTCCGCGGCGCTCGTGTTGGCGAGAACCGGTTCGAGGTTCTGGTCGAGCAGCGTCCCGAGTTTCTCGTTGGGCGGATAGCGCAGCATGCGCTGGAAATGGACCATCCCGAGGAAGCGACCGGTCGGTGGCTCGTACGGCGGGAGGGTGACGCAGATGGCTGCACCGAGTGCGGGGGCGAGCTCGTGGCGGCGGATGAGGGCGAGCCCCTCGGCGACCGTGGCGTCTGCCGAGACGATGATCGGCTCGGTCGTCATGAGGCCGCCGGCGGTGTCGGGTGCGTAGGAGAGCAGGAAGCGCACGTCCTCGGCCTCCTCGGGCTCCATGAGGTCGAGCAGGGCCTCACCGCGCTCGTCGCTCAGGTGCGCGATCAGGTCGGCTGCGTCATCCGGTTGCATCTGGTCGAGCACGTCTGCCGCCCGGTTGTCGTCGAGCGTGTTGAGGATGTCGACCTGCTCGCTCTCGGGCATCTCCTCGAGAACGTCTGCCAGGCGGTCGTCACTCAGCTCCTCCGCCACCTCGAACATGCGCTGTTCGCTGAGGTCGAGCATGGCGTTGGCGAGGTCGGCGGGCAGTAGGTCGGCATAGCTGGCCACGAGCTGCGTCGCGGACTGGGCCTCACCGGCAGAGGCGACCCGCTCCTGGATCTCCCGCCAGCGCACGAAGATGGTCGGGCCCTTGCCGAAGGGGGAGCCGCTCGGCTTGGGACGGCGGCAGAAGAACTGCGCGACCTCCCACTCGCCGAGGCCGGTCTCCTCTATTGCCACGTCTTCGATGGTGGCCTCGCCCGACCCGTCGGCGAGGGTGACCTTGCGTCCGAGCAGTTCGGCGATGACGCGCACCTCACCGCCACGCTGCTCGAAGCGGCGCAGGTTGATGAGACCTGTCGTGATGATCTGGCCGCTGCCGATGCTTGTGACCCGGCCGATGGACAGGAAGACTCGCCGTTTGCCCGGCACCTCGACGATGAGTCCGATCACGCGCGGCGCCAGGGAGGCCCGGTACACCACGACGATGTCGCGAACTCGGCCCACCTTGTCGCCGTTGGGGTCGAAAACGGAGCAGCCGGTCAGGCGTGCAGCAAAAACTCGGGTGGCGCTCACGGTAAAACCCTACCGCCGCAATGAAAGAATGGCCTCGTGAGCAACCAGAGCGCGTTCGGCCGCAGGCCCCAG
>JAODAY010000232.1 GCA_025463665.1 Microbacteriaceae bacterium | reverse complement strand
CCATGGCGATGAGGGGACCGCCCGAATTGCCCTCGTTCACGTCGGCGGCGAGCGTGTAGACCTCGCGGGACGCCTTGGTGGTCGAGTAGATGTCGTCAACCTGCGTGGTCTGCACGGAGATGACCCTGGCCGGTTCGGTCGAGAAGGGGCCGCCGAAGGGATAGCCGTCGACGACCGCCGTCGCACCCGGCTGCAGCGACTGGCTCAGCGGGAGCGCCGGGGTATCGAGGTCGTCGACCGCGATGACCGCGAGATCCATCTCCGAGTCGAAATAGACGATCGTTCCCGTGACGGTCTCGCCGCCGGGAGCCTCGACGACGGGAGCCGTGACTCCGGCGACCACGTGGGCGTTGGTCACCACCCGGCCGGGGGCGACGACGAACCCGCTGCCCGACTGGTTCTGTCCGCACTCGAAGGCGCTCCCGGTGATGCGCACGACCGATCGAGCGGCCTCGCTGAGTTCGGGAGTGCCCGTCTCGACGAAGGGGAGATCGGGGGGCGAGCTCACACCGCCGAGCGCCTCGGTGATGAGAGGCAGACCCGTGGTGACGACCTGCGAGCGCAGCCGCGCAAACAGGGCCTCAACGGGGTCGGGCATCTGGCTCGTGAGGGCGGTGAGCACCGTTGACCGCGCGATGGCCTGGGAGAGAACGGGCACGCCGAGGGAAGTCAGGCTGATCGCGAGCAGTCCCGCGATGAGGGCGAAGGTGACGACGGAGACGACTGCGCCGAACAGCCTGTCGACGAGGCGGAGCGGAGACTTTCCGAGCTTCGTCCTGAGGATGTTCCCCACCGTCGAACCGATCGACTGCCCCAGGATGATGAGGCCTATCGCGACGGCGACCGTCGTGAAGACCCGCCAGAGCGGATCAGGAACCCACGAGCCGACGAGCGGGGAGGCGAAGTATGCCGCGACGGCGCCCGCCGCGAGGCCGACGATCGTCGCGATGCCCCGGAGAAGGCCGCTCCGATAGCCGATGACGAGGTACCACACCCCGGCGCCGATGAGAAGAAGGTCTAGTACCCAGCTCCCTGACAACGGCCATCCCTCTCACGCCGACTCGGTGGTCGAGCCTCGTCCATCGAGCCTACGTTGCCCGGCCGCTTCGCGCGGACCCGCGCACCGGCTCTAGAGTGCGAGCGGTTGCGCGGGAACGTGGCTCCTGGCCGACTCGGCCTCGCGTTCGGGGCGCCCCTGTTGCGTGCGGCTGGTGTCGCGCACGGCAGCGACGGCACGACCGGTGATGATCGCGCGCATCTGCGCCATGGGCAGCTTCGGTGTGCGGTCCGAGTGCAGAATGCCGTTGGTCTCCTGGCCGGTGTCGGTGAGCTGGGTGTAGCAGTACCCGGCGAGCACGGTGCTCATTCGCACAGCGTCGAGCAGCGAGCCCAGCCGCTCGGCGAAGTCGGCGGAGGACTGCGCGGTGGAGTAGCCCCATGCATCGAGATACTCGGTGTGCGGGGCGTATTTGATGCCGCCGAACTCGGTGAGCATGACGGGCTGGCCGCGGTCGGGCTCGTGGGAAAGGCGCAGGCGGCGGCCGGCGGGCCCCATGGAGGAGAACAAGGCGTCGACGCTCTTCTGGTCGGCGTAGCGCTCCCGCACCACAGTGCTGGACTCCTCATAGTCGTGAATCGACCAGATGTCGGAGTCGAGGTGCTCCCACCCGTCGTTCGACACCACGGGCCGGGTCGAGTCGAGGCTCTTCGTGATGTGGAAGAGCGACCTCGCGTAGTCGCGCACGGCGGTGTCGTGGGCGATGTGCTGCACGCCCCAGCTCTCGTTGAGCGGCACCCAGGTCACGATGCTCGGGTGGGAGGAGTCCCGGCGGATGACCTCCGACCACTCGGCCACCACCCGGCGGGCCGCGGTGGGGGAGAACTCGTATGCGCTGGGCATCTCGGCCCAGAGCAACAGCCCGAGGCGGTCTGCCCAGTAGAGAAAGCGCGGGTCTTCGATCTTCTGGTGCACGCGGGCCGCGTTGAAACCGAGATCCTTGATGAGCTGGATCTCCGCGCGCAGGGCGTCGGCGGAGGGCGCCGCGAGGTGCGACTCCGGCCAGTAGCCCTGGCTCAGCACGCTGCGCAGGTAGACGGGGCGATCGTTGAGCATGAACTGCCCACGGTCGATCGCGGCACTGCGGAGTCCGAAGTAGGAATAGACCGTGTCATCCGCCACCGTGACGGTGGCGTCGATGAGGCGCGGCGTCACCTCGCTCCACAGCAGTGCCTCGTAGTGCTGCCCGTTGATCTGTCGGGGAATCTGGATCGAGGTCGCCACCCTGTTGGAGTCGAGGGCGATGCGGTGTTCGGCGAGGAGTTCACCGTCGACGCGCAGCACCACCTCGAGCACGGTTCCCGGAGCGGGACGCGCGCTGAGCTCGACGCTGAGGCGCACGGATCCGCCGGGCACGTCGGCGGCCCAGGCGAGGTGGTCGATCGCGAGACGTGGCACGGCCTCGAGCCATACCGGCTGCCAGATTCCCGTGGTGCGGTGGTACCAGATGACGTGCGGGTCTTCCTGCCAGTCCTGCTTGCCGCGGGGCTGTGCGACGTCGAGCGGGTCGTCCTCGGCACGCACCACGAGCGACTGGCGGTCTCCAGCCTCTGCGGAGAGCTCGTGGCTGATGTCGAAGGAGAAGGGGGTGTGACCGCCCTCGTGGTGGCCGAGGAGCGTTCCGTTCAGCCAGACCGTCGCACGGTAGTCGACCGCGCCGAAGTGCACGATGATGCGCTCGCCATGGGCGCGCAGTTCGTCGACGGAGAGGTAGCGCTGGTACCAGACGACCGAGTGGTAGCCGGTGTCGTTGATTCCCGATGCGGCGGACTCCGGCGGAAACGGCACGACGATGGTGCGATCGAAGACGGATGCCGCCGCCGGGGCGTACCACCTCTCCGAGAGCCCGAGGTTGTCGTCATCGAATCGCAGGCTCCACTCTCCGCCGAGGTCGACCCACTGGGGGCGAACGAGTTGGGGCCGCGGGTAGTCGCCGCCGTCGCGGGAGGCTCGCACATCATTGCCGGCGGTCGAGAGAGTTTTCACAAGCACTAGTACATTCTCGCCTAAATTTCCAGCGCTGTAAGTCAGGCGCACATCACAGTAAGCAAACTATGTCCTGGCGTCGTGCGGGGGAGGAGCCGGGGCCACGGAACGACGACCATGCCGACGACGATCATGGCGCGTGCGGCGCACTCTCCCGCGCGACGAGCCCGTACCGCGTGACGACGTGCCTGCCCGCCCCGGTGTACCCGGCGATGCGTTCCTCGAGGAGGTCGAGAGCCGTCGTCGCGATGAGGGCCATGTCCGGTGCGATGCTCGACAGCGATGGATTCGTGAACGACGCCATGGTGATGTCGTCCCAGCCGATGACGGCCACGTCCTCCGGCACGCGCAGCCCGTGCTCGCTGAGGGCGCGCAGTGCGCCGATCGCGGTGAGGTCGTCGCGGCAGACGAGGGCATCGAATTCTCGCCCGCTCGCAAGCGCTCGGCGAACCGTCGCCGCGGCGTCCTGGGCGCCCAGCGCCACGGTCGCCATGACGATCGACGGGTCGAGCGTGAGACCGGCCGCTGCGAGCGTTGCCGTGTAGCCGGCGAGGCGCTGGATCGACGTGGCAGAGGGATTGACCGCTTCATGGCCGAGAAACGCGATCCTCGTGCGCCCGAGCGAGACGAGGTGGGTGGTCGCCGCCGCGGCCGCGTGGTGGTTGTCGATGGAGACGTGGTCGATGCCGAGCGGTGCCTGGCCCTCGCCAAGCAGCACGAGGGGCGCGTCCTCCGTTCTCGCAATCGACTCGAGCGAGGCGAGACGCACCGGCTGGAAGATGACGCCGTCGACGAGTCCGGCGTCGCGCGAGGAGACGATTGAGCGGTCGTTTCGGGCGGTGCCGTCCGTCTGCTCGAGGAGAATCCGGTAACCGCGCAGCGCCGCCTCACCGGTGATGATGCGGGCGAGCTCGCCGAAGTAGGGCAGGCTCACGTCGCTG
>JAODAY010000230.1 GCA_025463665.1 Microbacteriaceae bacterium | reverse complement strand
CTTGTCGATGAAGGCAAGCGACTGCTGCAGGTCGATGATGTGGCTGCCCGAGCGCTCGGTCAGAATAAAGCGCTTCATTTTCGGGTTCCAGCGGCGGGTCTGGTGTCCAAAGTGAACGCCGCTGTCGAGCAGCTGGCGGATTGTTACGACGGCCATGGCCGTGCTCCTTTTCTGGCGCGCGCCATCTCGGGCTCTTCGCGCCAACTCAGTTGTTTTCGCAGCCGGACGGCCGCGAACCTGGTGCCCGGCACGCATCCGCCACACGCCAATCACGAGGATTATTGTGGGACTGAGTGGATGCGCTGTGCGTGACTAAAGAAGTCACAGCGGGCACGCGTAGTCGCCGTGCTTGCACACGGCGCTCCGAGAACTATATCATCGCCGGACTCCCCCCACAGGCCCGCACACGGCGACCGTCCACACCGATCGGCCGGCCCCCGCTCGGCAGGCTCGCCGATACTCCATTCTGAGCGGATGCCACGTGCTCTCCTCGTTCTCGCCCTCACCATCGCCCTCGCCATCGCCCTCGCGGTCGTTCCGGGTGCGCCGGTGGCGGGTGCGCGCGTGTCGGGCGGGCCGGCGTCGGGTGCGCCGCTCGCCGCCGTCGCCGCCGCGAGCGTTTCCGCCGAGGATCCGCAGTGGAGCTGGCCGGTCGCTCCCCCTCACGCGATCCTGCGCCCGTTCATTGCCCCCGCCACCGCCTACGCGGCAGGCCACCGCGGAATCGACATCGCCTTCACCGGAACGACGGTCACCGCGCCCGCCGACGGGGTCGTGCACTTCTCGGGCGTCGTGGTGGACCGGCCGGTCCTCTCGATAGAGCACGCCGACGGCGTGCTGTCGAGTTTCGAGCCGGTCACGAGCACGCTGGGCCGCGGCGATCCGGTGCGCCGCGGCGACGTCGTCGGCGTCCTGGTCGCGGGCCACTGCTCGAGCCCGTGCCTGCACCTCGGCGCTCGGCGGCACGGCGAGTACATCTCTCCGCTCGCGCTCCTCGGCGGGCTCGAGCGCTCTGTGCTGCTGCCGACTCGGCGAGCGCGACCGCGTCGGGCCTCTGCGCCTGTGCTCGAGCGGGCGGCACGCTCACGCCCGCGGGTGCGGGTGCGGGTGCGGGTGCGGGCTCACGCCCGCGGGTGCGCTAGGGCGTAGCTCTCCCTCAGCCTCTGCGTCGAGACGTGCGTGTAGATCTGGGTTGTTCCGAGGCTCGCGTGGCCGAGCATCTCCTGCACCGCGCGGAGATCGGCTCCCCCGTCGAGCAAGTGGGTGGCTGCTGTGTGTCTCAGTGCGTGAGGGCCCGACGGACCGCCGCCGGGAACGCTCTCGAGGAGCCGCGTGACGAGGCGGTAGACGGCACGGGTTCCGAGCCTGCCGCCGCGTGCCCCGAGGAAGAGCGCCGGGGTGGCGCCGCTCCCGCTCCACGCCGCCCGGGCGGAGCTCCACGCCACGAGCGCCTCCTCGGCAGGAACCCCGAAGGGCACCACGCGCTCTTTCGACCCCTTACCGACAACGCGCACCGTGAGGTTCGAGAGGTCGACGTCTCGCTGGTCGAGCCCGGTGAGTTCGCTGACGCGCAGGGCGGAGGCGTAGAGGAGCTCGATGATCGCGAGGTCGCGGAGTGCTATCGGCTCCCCCTCCGCCGCCCGACCGGCGAGCTCAGAGAGGATCCCGTCGATCTGGTCTCGCGTCAGCACGCGGGGCAGGTGCCGGTCGGCTTTCGGCGCGCGGAGCCGGCTCGCGGCATTCGTCGGGGTGTCGCCGGTGCGCGCAAGCCAGGTCGTCAGCGCGCGCGCCGTGGCCGCCCGGCGCGCGAGCGTCGACTTCGCCAAACCCGCTGTCGACGACCGCCACAGCCATCCCCGCAGCAGTTCGAGATCGATGTCCCGGGATTCCGTCGCGCCCGACTCCGCGGCGAAAGCGAGCAGGTTGACGACGTCTGACCGGTACGACCGCACGGTGTGCTCGCTGAAACCACGCTCCGCACTGAGGTAGCGCGTGAAGTCGGCGAGAACCCGGTCGAGTTGCATGGGTCCATCGTCGCCGACGGAGGGGCCGGGCGGCGACAGGCGTGCCGCGGGGGCGAGGTCGGCGGGGTCGCCAGCGTCGCGGGGTCGCCAGGCGTCGCGGGGTCGCCTTCACGGACGCCGAGAAGCAGACCATCGCGACCTACCTGGAACGGGTGGCCGGGGTCTATCGGCGCGAGTTGTCCGAGGCGCAGCCGCGCGCGTAGCCCGCCGGATGGCGCAGTACACCTAGGCCCGCGGCTGCTCGCCGAGGTTGAAGCGGGACTTTTTGTTGGAGAACATCTCGATGCGCTCCACCGCCGTCATGTTCTCGATGGTCTCGATGTACCTGGTCGAGAAGCCGGTGATCTCGGCCCGTTCGCCGAGCGGCACGACGGTGTGCACGACCTGCTCGTCGTAGACGTGCACGAGGTTCATCGCCTGGTCGGCGTTGACCCCGGAGAGCAGGCGGTCCTCGGCGGTGAGGGCCAGCGTGTAACACGTCGCCGCCGCTACCGAGACGGGTATGCCCGCGAAGTTGCTGTGCGTCGAATAGTGCAGATGACCCGCGAGGATGCCACGCACGTCCGTTCCCTCGAGCACGCTCGCCAGGCGTTCCTGATGCTGCAGCTCGAGCATCTCCATGGCCCACAACAGCGGCGTCGGAACCGGCGGATGGTGCACCGCGAGCAGCGTGCCATGGGGCGCGGGAGTGCTCAACACCCCGGCGAGCCATTCGAGCTGACCGTCGGTGACCTCGCCGTGGTGGTAGCCGGGCACGGTCGTGTCGAGCGAGACGATGCGCAGACCGTTGATGTCGTACACCCGGTCCTGCGGCTCGGTGCTCGGCGCCTCGTCGAAGAGCGCACTCGAATAGACGTCGCGCTCGTCGTGGTTGCCCATGACCCAGATCACGGTGGCTCCAAGCCGTGCCGCGGCGGGCTCGACGATGGCGCGCAGGCGATCGTAGGCGTCCGGCTCCCCCTTGTCGGCGAGGTCCCCGGTGAAGACGATCGCTTCGGGGCGCACCCCCGACCGCTCGAGCTGCGTGAAGGCCTGTTCCAGATTGGCGTCGGTCGTCACTTGTCCGTAGAGCGGGCGGCTCTGCCCGAGGAAGTGCGTGTCGCTGATGTGCGCGATCACGTGGTGGGCTGCTGGGTACTGTCCGAGAGGCTTCACCGGTCAAGGCTACAACTCGCGATGTCAAACGTGACAATCCATAACTATCATGCGGGGAGCGTTCCGTCGGTCGGTCGGTGCATGATGGGGGTATGTGCGGCAGATTCGCGGTGGACAAAGAGACCAACGAGCTGATCGAGGAGTTCGTGGCTGCCGGTGGCAGCGTGCACGACTGGGTGCCGAGCTGGAACCTCGCGCCGACGCAGCAGGTTCCAGTCGTGCTCGAGAGCGTGAAGACCGGCGAGCTGGTCAGGAGACTCGAGACGGCGCGGTGGTCGTTCGTGCCGAGCTGGTCGAAGGAGCTCTCGCTCAAGTACCCGACCTTCAACGCCCGCTCGGAGACCGCGGCCACCAAGTCGACGTTCTCCGCCTCGGTGCGGTCCAAGCGGGCGATCATTCCCGCGTCGGGGTACTACGAGTGGCACACCGATCCGGAGACGAAGAAGAAGACTCCCTTCTACATCCACGCGCCGGAGGGCCGGACGCTCGCGCTCGCGGGCATCTACTCGTGGTGGAAGGACCACGGCAAAGCGGAGGACGACCCGACCTCGTGGAATCTCACGGCGGCGATCCTCACCTCCGACGCGGTCGACGAGCTGCTGGGCATTCACGACCGCAATCCGGTCCCTCTGCCCCGGGAGTGGTGGGACGACTGGCTGAACCCCGCGATCGAGGGCGATCAGGACTTCCTCGACGCCGCGGTGGCCGCCGCGCTGTCCGTCGCGGGGTCGCTCGAGGTGCGCGAGGTCGCCCCCATTCCGTACAAGGCCGACGGTCCGCAACTCGTGCAGCCCGTGGCATCCGACTGACCGGTGTTCGAACGACCGGGCGCGAACCGGCGTGCGAAGCGCCTATCGTTGACGAGTGATCAGCAGACGTGACGCGGCCCTGCGCCTCGATATTCCCATTGAGATGGCGGTGCGCCACGGCCTGCCCACACGGCTGTCGGACTCCGAGTTCGCGGAGTTGGAACAGAATCCGCCCGCGTGGCTCCTGCAGTCGCGCGCCAATCGCTCTGCGAAGGCCCGGCCCGTCTGGGTCACGCTCACCTGCGACATCTGCGGGTTCACCGACTCGGCCCGGCCCAAGAAGTGGTGGCCCGAGTTCACCTACCTGAGCTGCGACAACCACGACATCTGGGACCTGCCGGAACCCGGCGAGGGCCTCCACCGCGAGGAGTTCGACGACATCGGCGGACGCTTCATCGGTGTCGTCGACAGCTAAACCTCTACCGTTCGGGGTCTTGTCGCCTACTCCCCCTCGCGCGCGAGAATGTGACTGCTTCAGGTTCATTCACCGACGAAGGAGTCACCATGTTGCGTGGTTTCGCCCTGCTCAATGTCTACGCCGACGACGTGCCGGAGGCCGCACGCTGGTATGCCCGGGTCTTCGGGGTAGAGCCGTACTACGAAGTTGCCGGCGGGTACATGGAGTTTCGTGTGGGCGACGCGCAAGCCGAGTTCGGCATCATCGACCGCAGCTACGCCCCACCAGGCTCGGCCACTCCCTCCACCGGCGCGATCATGCACTGGCATGTCGACGACGTGGAGGAGACCCGAACGCGCCTGCTCGAGCTCGGCGCGACCGAGTTCCAGCCCCTCGTCGACCGCGGCGGATTCATCGCCGGGTCGATGATCGACCCCTTCGGTAACATCCTCGGCTACATGTACAACCCGCACTATGTCGAGATGCTCGAGGCCCGCGGCTGATCACTACCGCTCGTCGTCCGGTTTCACGCGCACCCACCCCCTCTCGCGTTCCGCCGTGCGCCCCTCGAGTTCGAGCATGCCGAGAAGCGACCGCACGGCACCGAGGGGAAGGCCCGACCGGGCGGCGATGTCGACCGCCTGCCTCGGCGAGCGAAAGCTCAGTGCGTCGAACAGCCGGGTCTCGTCGGTCGAGGTCGCGGCGCCGGACCCGCTCGTGGAGTCGGCGCCGCCGGCCTCGGTCGCGGAGAACAGGGCCGGCGACACGTGGAGCGGCGCGAGCTCGCCCATCTCGTCGGCGTTCGTGACGCACACGGCGCCGTGCTCACGGATGAGCCTGTGACATCCGGCCGATGCTGCGCTCGTGACCGGCCCTGGCACCGCGCCGACCGGACGGCCCAGTGCCGCGGCGTGACCGGCAGTGTTGAGCGAACCCGAGCGCCAGCCCGCCTCGAGCACGATCGTCGCGAGGCTCGACGCGGCGATCAACCTGTTGCGTTGCAGGAACCGCCACTTCGTGGGCGGGGAGCCGCACGGCAGTTCGGAGATCACGGCCCCGTTCTCCGCGATGCGGGTCAGCAGCGCGTCGTGTCCGCTCGGATAGAACCTGTCCACTCCCCCGGCGAGGAAGGCGATCGTCTGGCCGCGGCTCGCGAGCGCCGCCCGGTGCGCCATGCCGTCGATGCCGTAGGCCGCGCCCGAGACTATGGAATAGCCGCGATCCACGAGTCCGGCTGCGGCCTCCATTGCCACGTGCTCGCCGTAGCCGGTGGCCGCGCGGGCGCCGACGAGCGCGAACGACCGGTCGAGCGAGCGCAGGGCGAACTCCGTGCCGCGAAACCACAGCGTCAGCGGAGCGTGCACTCCGAGGTCGTCGACCCCGGTCGGCCACCTGTCGTCGCCCGGCACCATGAGGCGCACGCTGGCCCGGGCCGCCTGCCGCAGGGAGTGCACCGCCGCGGTCGAGGAGACCCGTGGCATCCAGCGCTCTATTGCCTGCTCGACCACGGATCGGTCCACCTCCGCGCCGCACTCGCGCAGCCGGGCGCCGAGGTCGGTCGCGCTCGGGCTGTTCAGCATCACGCGCAGAGCGGTCGGCGCACCGAGGAGGGCGACAACGAGTCCGGCGGTTCCGTCTCCCGGCTCGACGATGCCCGACCACGCCGCGAGCGCGAAGAGCCGCTCGAGTTCACCGCGGTCGAGGTCGCCACCGGCGACGGCGGTCACGAGCGGGGTTATTTCGTTTTCTGCGAGCGCGAACATGGTCACGATGACATCGCCTTTCGAAGGTAGAGGGCACGCCCGACGTGCTCGGCGGAGGGCACGGTCACGCCGTCGAGGTCTGCGAGCGTCCAGCTGAGGCGCAGCACCCTGTCGTAGCCGCGCATGGTGATCCCGCCGCGTTCCAGCGCACGGTCGATCGACGACGTGGTGGCGGGGGCGAGCCGAATCGCGCGGCCGCGTAGCCAGGTGCCGGGCACGTGCGCGTTGCGCGACCACGGCGTGCCGGCCAGTCGAACGGCGGCGACGGCGCGTGCGGCGAGCACGCGCTCCGCGGCCTGCCTGGTGCTCAACCGGGACGTCTCACCGGCGAGCCGCATGCGGGCGGACGTGATGCGGTGCACGCGCAACTGGATGTCGATGCGGTCGAGCAATGGACCGGAGATGCGCCCGAGGTAGCGGCGCCGGGCCATCGGCGTGCACGTGCACTCGGAGTCCCGCGCACCGAATTGCCCGCAGGCACACGGGTTCGCCGCCATGACGAGCTGGAACGTGCCGGGGAAATGCGCGACAGAATTGGCGCGATGGATGCTGATGACACCGGATTCGAGCGGTTGCCGCAGGGCATCGAGCACGCTCGTCGGAAACTCGGGCGCCTCATCGAGGAGGAGCACGCCGTGCGAGGCGCGGGCCGCGGCGCCGGGGCGGATGAGCCCGCTCCCTCCCCCGATGAGGGCGGCGGAGGTCGCCGTGTGGTGCGGTGCCTCCAGCGGCGGTCGCGTCGGCAGTGCGCGGCCAACGGGTAGCCCGGCGAGCGAGCGCAGCGAACTGACCTCAATGGCGTCTTGCGGAGTGAGGGGCGGCAGCAGGCCGGGCAGCCTCGACGCGAGCATCGTCTTGCCCGCGCCCGGAGGCCCGAGCAGGAAGGCGTGATGGCCGCCCGCCGCGGCCACCAGCATCGCCTCGACCGCGTCGTCGTTGCCGATCACATCGGCGAGGTCGAGGGTCTCGGTCGCGATCTCGTCATCGCCCGGACGCAGTATCGGGTCGACCGGCACGGGAGCGAACTTGCCGCCGTGCCAGATGACGGCGTCGAGAAGGGATGCGACGCCGATCACCCGCATTCCGGGAACGAGAGCCGCTTCATCCGCATTGCCCGTCGGCACCATCACCGTGGAGAACCCCGCCCTCGACGCCGAGACGACGGCGGGCAGAACACCGGAGATCGGCCTCAGTCGGCCGTCGAGCCCCAGTTCACCCAGATGCACGACCCGCTCGATAGAGGCCGGGTCGACCGTGCCCGCGGCCGCCAGCCCGGCGAGGGCGATGCCGAGGTCGAATCCGGAGCCGTGCTTGGGCAACGCGGCCGGCGACAGGTTCACGGTCACCTTGCGGTGCGACCAGCCGCAACCCGAATTGATCGCGGCGGCCCGAACGCGGTCCTTGGCCTCGTTGAGAGCCGTGTCGGGGAGGCCGATGAGGATGAACCCGGGGAGGTTCGAGGAGATGTCCGCTTCTATCTCGACCACTGCGCCGCGCAGGCCGAGCAGCGAGACGGCGTGGGTGCGCCCGATCGGCATCAGAACACCCGTTTGAGGTGTTCGATGAGCACGGCGCCGAAGGCGGGAGCGACGACGGCGACGGCGTCGATGCGGATTCGGTCGTGCGCGCCGGGGTGCGCGTCGCACCAGGCGGCGGCGAGCCGGCGCAACCGCGCCAGCTTGCGGCTGGTGATCGCTTCGAGCGGGTGCCCGAAGGCGGTGGACGACCGGGTTTTGACCTCCACGAAGACGAGCTCGTCTCCGTCGCGCACGACGATGTCGATCTCCCCCTGCGCACAGCGCCAGTTGCGCTCGACGACGCGCATCCCGGAGTCGGCGAGATAGCCCGCGGCGATCGCCTCGCCCTTCTTTCCCAGCTCGTCCTTCGCGGCCACTTCGCACCTCCGCCATCGACGATGCCGCGTCGCGGTGCCGTGCAGGAGGAGTCAGGCCGTCGTGGTGGAGAACCAGCTGCCCAGCGGCGCTGTGGAGGACGTGCGAGTGCCGGGCCCGAACCGCAGTGACGCTCAGCTTTATGTCGGATACTGGGAAACCGAAACCGAAAGAGGAGACAGTGACAACGTTCGAGAACAAGCCGTGGCTCGCTTCGTACTCCCCAGGAGTCCCGCAGGAGTTGGAAGCCCCCCACGAGACGCTCATCGACATGCTCGATACCTCCGTGAGCACCTACGGCAAACACACCGCGCTCGAATTCTTCGGCGCGACCACGACCTACGACGAGCTCGGTGACCAGGTGGCGCGCGCCGCAGAGGGACTCCGCCGCCTCGGCGTGAAGAAGGGCGACCGAGTCGCTCTCGTGCTGCCGAACTGCCCGCAGCACGTCGCCGCCTTCTACGCGGTGCTCCGACTCGGCGCCATCGTG
>JAODAY010000218.1 GCA_025463665.1 Microbacteriaceae bacterium | reverse complement strand
GTTGTCGCCGGCTCCCGCGCCGACGACGATGCCGCCCGCGTTCGGAAACTCAGGAGCCTGCGCGACGGTGCCCGCGCTCTCCCCCGGCTCGATCACGGTTGGCAGGATAACGGTGTGGCCAATGCCTGAGTTTCCGAGGGCGAGGTCGATGAGGTCGCGATCGTACTCGCCGGTCGCCGGGCTCCAGTAGGCGGTGCCGCTCGCGTCGGAGCGGTCGGTGGTGAGCCGGTCGAGCACCGGTCCGAGCTCGCTCTCCCCAACCGGGCCGTATCCGCGAAGGCGCCAGGTCAGCCAGTCGTGGGGCAGCGCGATGGCCGCGACACGGGCGGCGTTCTCCGGCTCGTTGTCGCTGAACCAGCGCAGCTTCGTGAGCGTGAACGACGCGACGGGAACCAGGCCGGTGCGCTCGGCGAAGGCCTCCGCCCCCACCTCCGCGATGAGGTCGGTCGCCGAGACGGCCGAGCGGGTGTCGTTCCAGAGCAAGGCGGGGCGGATGACGCGTCCCTCCGCATCGAGCACCACCATGCCGTGCTGCTGAGCGCCGATCGCGATCGCCTCTACGCCGTCGAGGCCACCCGCGTCAGCGATCGCCGTGACGAGTGCCGTCCACCACTCCGCCGGATCCACCTCGGTGCCCTCCGGGTGGGATGCACGGCCGCTGCGCACGACGGCGCCCGTCTCGAGGTCGCGGACGACCACCTTGCAGCTCTGGGTGGAGGAGTCGACGCCGGCGACGAGGGGCATGGCGGCCTTTCGTGAGGGGGAGGTGCGCGTGATATCGGCGCTGCGGAGGTGTCGCACCGCGGGAGTGGGTGTGGGCGCCATCACGGTACAACCGCTATGGCTCGAGCTGTAGCGGTTGTACCGGGGAGGCGCCCTGACGGCGAGGGCCGAAGCCCGCCGGCGTTCAGCCGCGCGCGCCAATGAGGTGCTCGGCGGCGAGCTGCTGCAGACGCACGAAGCCGAAGCCCTTGCCGTTGTAATAGGCGCCGGCGTCGAAGCCCTCGAACGCCGAGGTGTCGGCGATGAGGTCGTCGTAGCTCTCGCCGTCGCCGAGCGTCGGGGTGTTGATCTCCTCGACCTTGGAGGCGACGAGCGCGGCCTGCACCTCGGGGTCGGCGCGGAACGCAGCGGCGCGCTCCTTCAGCAGCAGGTACATGCGCATGTTCGCCTCGGCGGACGCCCAGACGCCGGTCTCGTCTTCGGTGCGCGAGGGCTTGTAGTCGAAGTGACGCGGGCCTGTGTATGCGGGCGTGCCGTTCGGGCCGCCGTTTTCGAGCAGGTCGACGAGGGAGAATGCGTTCTGCAGGTCGCCGTGGCCGAAGACGAGGTCCTGGTCGTATTTGATGCCGCGCTGGCCGTTGAGGTCGATGTGGAACAGCTTGCCCGCGTCGAGCGCCTGGGCGATGCCCGCGGTGAAGTTCAGCCCGGCCATCTGCTCGTGTCCGACCTCGGGGTTGACGCCGACGAGTTCCGGACGCTCGAGGGTCTCGATGAATGCGAGCGCGTGGCCGAGAGTCGGCAGGAGGATGTCGCCGCGGGGCTCGTTCGGCTTGGGCTCGATGGCGAATCTGATGTCGTAGCCCTTCTCGGTCACGTAGTCGCCGAGCAGGTTGACCGCTTCGCGGTAACGCGCGAGCGCTCCGCGCACGTCCTTCGCCGAGTCGTACTCCGCACCCTCGCGGCCGCCCCACATGACGAACGTCTGTGCGCCCAGCTCGGCGGCCAGATCGACGTTGCGCAGAACCTTGCGCAACGCGAAGCGACGCACGTCGCGGTCGTTCGAGGTGAAGCCGCCGTCCTTGAAGACGGGGGCGCTGAACAGGTTGGTGGTGACCATCGGCACGACGATGCCGGTGTCGGAGAGCACCTGCTTGAGGCGGTCGATCTGCTCCTGGCGTTCTGCGTCGGTCGAACCGAAGGCGAACAGGTCGTCATCGTGGAAGGTCAAGCCGTATGCGCCGATCTCGGCGAGCTTCTCCACGCCGTGCACGACATCGAGCGGTGCACGGGTGGGGCCACCGAACGGGTCGGCCCCGTTGTAGCCGATGGTCCAGAGACCGAAGGAAAATTTGTCGGCGGGCGTGGGGGTCGCGGTCATGTCAAGAGTCCTTCAACGTCGTCGGTGATTTGTTGTATATCAGAACATATTACACTGGACACTGCAAGGGGGCCGTGGATTGCGCCCTAGGGTTGTGATGCGGGTGACGAACGGTCGGCTCGCACAGCGGAAAGGGGCGTCGACATGGCGATGCTCGGCAACAACCTCGACAGCGTGCGGCGTGAGAACCTGTCCATGGTGCTCGGCATCGTGCACCGGCGCGGCAGGGTGTCGCGCTCGCAAATCACCCACGCCACCGGTCTCAACCGTTCGACGGTCGCCGCCCTCGTCGCGGAGCTGGTCGCCCTCGACCTCGTCGTGGTGAGGGAACCGGATGCCTCGGTGACCACGGTGGGTCGACCCTCGCCGCAGATCAGCCCGGCCGACACGCACGTCACCATCGCAGTGAATCCGGAGCTCGACGCGGTGACGGTAGGGGTCGTGGGCCTCGCCGGAACGGTGGTGCACCGCCTTCGCCGCGATGTAGACCACGCCCTCTCGCCGGCGGAGGCGACTGCGATCATCGCCGACATCGTCGCGGAACTCGAGCGCGGTGTGCTTGTCGGCCGCACCGTGGTGGCCGTGGGCGTCGCCGTTCCCGGGCTCGTGCGCTCGAGCGACGGCGTGGTGCGCTGGGCCCCGCACCTCGAGTGGTTCGACCAGCCACTCGCCGAACTCGTCGCAACGGCGACCGGATACCGCGTGGCGATCGGCAACGACGCGAGCCTCGGTGCTCTCGCTGAACACCTTTTCGGTGTCGGTCGCGACGCGACCGACATGATCTACCTCAACGGTGGCGCGAGCGGCATCGGGGGCGGGGTCATCGCGAGCGGGCGGCCGCTCGGTGGCGTCGGCGGATATGCGGGAGAGTTCGGTCAGAACCGGCTCGGCATCGACATCGGGACCGACCGCACGAGCCCCGACGGAACACTCGAGGACGAGGTCAGCCGGGCCCGCCTGCTCGACGTCGTCGGTCTCTCGAGCGCCGACGGCCTCCGGCTCGAGCAGGCACTCGCGGATGCCAGCGAAAACCCCGCGGTGCGCGCCGAGGTGAGCAGGCAACTGCGCATCCTCAGTGTCGCCCTCAGTAACGCGATCAACGTGCTCAACCCGCAGACCGTGGTGCTCGGCGGCTTCCTCGCCGCCCTCTACGCCTTCGACCCGGTCACCCTCGAGGACTGCGTCGCGCAGCAGGCTGTGCCGGCGGCGTTCGAGGGCGTGCGCATCGTTCCGGCGGCGCTCGGCGAGGACCTCTTGATGATCGGCGCCGCCCAACTGGCGTTCGAAGACCTGCTGCGCGATCCAGCGAGCGCCGCGGCGAGCGCCGCCACGCAACCCACACCCAGCGCCACCGACGGGGAAAATTCACAGTGACCACCAGTGTTCATCGCGGCGATTCGCTGTCGCGGCGGCAGAGATTCGTCTACATCATCGTGCTCGGCGCCCTCACCGGACTCGGCCCGTTCACCATAGACCTCTATCTGCCCGCCTTCCCCGCCCTCTCCGACGATCTCGGGGTGTCGACCGCGGCCATCCAGCTCACGCTGACCGCCACGACCCTCGGTTTCGCGTTCGGGCAGCTCATCGTCGGTCCGTGGAGCGACAAGGTGGGGCGGCGCCTGCCGCTGATCATCGCGACCGCACTGCACATCGTCGCGAGCGTCGGTGTCGCCTTCGCCCCCGACATCACCTGGATCGCCGTGTTCCGGGTGCTGCAGGGCATCGGCGCGGCGGGCGGGGGCGTCGTCGCCATGGCCATCGTGCGCGACCTGTTCGGCGGCCTGCCCCTCGTGCACATGCTGTCGCGGCTCGCCCTCGTGAGCGGGCTCGCGCCGATCGTCGCTCCGGTCATCGGTTCGCAACTGCTGCTCGTGCTCAGTTGGCGCGGGGTGTTCTGGTTCCTCGCCGCCTACGCGCTGTTCGCGCTGTTCGCGGCCGTGTTCTTCCTCGTCGAGACGCTGCCTGCCGCCCGCAGGGCGGAGCGCGGGCACAGCACGGTGCGGCAGCGCTATGCCGCGCTGTTCACCGACCGAGTGTTCGTCGGCGTGGTGGTCATCGCCGGCATGACCTTCTCCGGGCTGTTCGCCTACCTCTCGTCGTCGTCCTTCCTGTTCCAGAACGTCTACGGGCTCGACCCCCAGCAGTTCGGCCTCCTCTTCGCGATCAACTCGGTGGGCGTCGTCGTCGGCGTGCAGACCAGCGCCCGCCTTGCCCGGCACTTCGGCCCGCAGTGGATCCTGCTCGGTGCGGTCGTCGCCATGCTCGTCTCGTCGCTGACCCTCGTCGCGCTCGATCTCGCCGGCGCAGGCCTCGTCGGCATCCTCATCCCGCTGTGGTTCTTCATCGCGTCCTGCGGCTTCGCATTCCCGTGCCAGCAGGTGCTCGCGCTCGCCGGCCACGGCGGGGAGGCCGCGACGGCGGCGTCGGTCATGGGTGCGGTCAACTTCGGGCTCGCGGGTCTCATCTCCCCGATCGTCGGCCTCTTCGGCATCCACAACACCGTTCCGATGGGCGGCGTGATGGCGGCCACCGCGGTCCTGTCGCTATTCGCCATGTGGCTGCTGGTAAAACCCGAGTCGGTGCCCGCACTCGCGCACTAGTGTGGTTCGGGTCGAAGGGAACCCATGACCCAGCACGAAGTACGCCAGGCGACGAAGATCTCGCGCCGCTGGCCCATCATCAGCGGCAGCGTGGCGATCGCTCTCGCGGTCGTTGTGGGCTCCATCGCGCTCATCCGCGGGAACCTGCCGTTCGAGGCAGACGCGGAGTGGATGGAGGAGATCGTCGAGCACCGCAATCCCGTCTGGGAGGTGCCGTCGCTCCTCATGAACTACCTCGGTGGGGGATGGTTCGCCTACCTGCTGCCGGTCGTCATCGTCATCATCTTCTGCGTGCGGAAGAGGTTCTACACCGCCCTGTTCTTCGGGCTCTCCACCGCCCTCAGCGCCGCGGTCGTGCAGTTGCTCAAGGGAATCTACGGCCGGCCACGCCCGGAGGACATCCTGGTGGTGAGCGACTTCGGTTCGTTCCCCTCCGGCCATGCCGCCAATGCCGCCACGCTCGTCGTGTGCCTCGGCCTCATCTTCGCCCGCGCCTGGGTGTGGGTCGTCGGTGTCGCCTACGTCGTTCTCATGATGCTGAGTCGCACCTACCTCGGCGCCCACTGGGTCAGCGACACGGTCGGGGGCGCCCTCGTGGGCCTCGCGGTCGCCCTCATCGTCTGGGCGCCGTTCGCGCGAAAACTCGCCCTCGAATCGAGGCGTTGAGGCACTACCTTGGGTTATGAGAATTCTGCTCGTGGGTGCCGGCGGCGTCGGCAATGCGATCGCGAAGATCGCGGCTCGCCGTTCGTTCTTCGACCTCATCGTCGTCAGTGACTATGACATGGAACGGGCGCGCGACGTCGTCGCCTGGATCGCCGAGAGGCATGGGGCGGATGTCGCGTCCCGCTTCCGCGCCGCCGCCGTAGACGCGTCCGATCCCGATAACGTCGCGGCTCTCGCGCGCGAACACCGGGCCACCCACGTGATGAACGCCGTGGAACCGAAGTTCGTGCCGACCGTCTTCGCGGGGGCGCTCGCCGCGGGCGCCGACTACCTCGACATGGCGATGAGCCTGTCGGAACCTCATCCGCTGCACCCGCACTCCGAGACCGGCGTCAAGCTCGGCGACGACCAGTTCGCCCAGTCAGCCGACTGGGAGACCGGCGGCCGGCTCGCGCTGGTCGGGATGGGCGTCGAGCCCGGCCTGAGCGACGTATTCGCGCGCTACGCCGCCGATCACCTCTTCTCGGAGATAGACGAGCTGGGCACGAGAGACGGCGCCAACCTCGTGGTGCGCGACGAGGCGGGCAACGAGATCTTCGCCCCGTCGTTCTCGATCTGGACGACGATCGAGGAGTGCCTCAACCCGCCTGTCGTGTGGGAGAAGAACCGCGGCTGGTTCACGACCGAGCCGTTCAGCGAGCCGGAGGTGTTCGAGTTTCCCGAGGGCATCGGGGCGGTCGAGTGCGTGAACGTCGAACACGAGGAAGTCGTGCTGATGCCGCGCTGGCTCGACGCGCGGCGGGTGACTTTCAAGTACGGGCTCGGCAACGAGTTCATCGGAATCCTGAAGACGCTGCATCAGCTCGGCCTCGACACGACGGCGCCGCTCACGGTGCGCAGCCCGGCCGGACCCGTGCAGGTCGCGCCGCGCGACGTCGTGGCTGCGGGGCTGCCCGACCCGGCGACGATCGGGCCCCGCATGACGGGCAAGACCTGCGCGGGAGTGTGGGTCACCGGCAACGGTACGGATGGCGCGCCCAGGGAGGTCTACCTCTACCACGTCGCCGACAACGAGTGGACGATGGCCGAATACGACAGCCAGTGCGTCGTCTGGCAGACGGCGCTGAACCCCGTGATCGCCCTCGAACTGCTCGCGGCGGGCGTCTGGTCGGGCACGGGCGTTCTCGGTCCCGAGGCCTTCGACGCGAAGCCGTTCCTCGACCTCATGGCGCTGCCCGTCGCCGACGGCGGATACGGACAGCGGTGGGGGCTCGAAGACCGCCTCGTTACCCGGTGATCGCGGATTCGCCGAGCACCCGAGTGCGCGGCGGCGATACCATCGCCCCATGAGAATCGAGTCGGTCGACCTGCACCTCGTGGGAATGCCCCTCGTGCGCCCCTTCGAAACGTCGTTTGGTCGCCAGACGGCGCGCGAAGTGCTGCTCGTGCGGGTGCGCACGAGCGTCGGTGACGGGTGGGGCGAGTGCGTCGCCATGGCCGATCCGGTGTACTCGAGCGAATACGTGAAAGGGTGCGACAGCGTCATCCGTCACTATCTGGCGCCCGCGCTGATCGCTGCCGGCGAGGTGACCGCCGAGTCCGTCGCGACGGTGTTGCGTTTCGTCATCGGCCACCGCATGGCCAAGGCGGCGCTCGAGACCGCGGTTCTCGACGCCCAGACGCGCGCCGCCGGGCTTAGCTTCGGCGAGTACTTCGGGGTGGTCCGCGATGAGGTGGAGTGCGGCGTCTCCGTCGGCATAGCCCCCCGGCCTCGACG
>JAODAY010000192.1 GCA_025463665.1 Microbacteriaceae bacterium | reverse complement strand
TGCCGTTGCCTCCGGCAGAACCGGCGAGAGCAGCACGGCGAGAGCACGAAGCCCGTCGACCGCCGTGTACAGCACGGTGCCGAGTCGCTCGCGGTTCGCGGGGTCCTTCGACAGCGCCCACGGCTCCTGGTCGGTGATGTACCCGTTGAGCTCGTCGACGATCCGCCAGATCGCCGCGAGGGCGTCGTGAACGGCGAGCTTCTCGATCGATGCGTCAGCAAGGTCGGATGCCGCTGAGACGACGGCGTGGATCGCCCGGTCCGCGTCGGCCGGTTCGCCCTCGGGCGGGACAACACCGTCGAAGTAGCGGGTGACCATCGCGACCACGCGCGACGCGAGGTTGCCGAAGCCGTTCGCGAGTTCGGCCTGGTACCGGGCGGACAGGTCTTCCCAGCTGAACGAGCCGTCCTGCCCGAAGGCGATGGCACGCATGAAGTAGTACCGGAAGGCGTCTGACCCGAAGGTGTCGGTGATCTCGGTGGGCGCGATGCCGGTGAGCTTCGACTTCGACATCTTCTCGCCGCCGACGAGGAGCCAGCCGTGGCCGAAGACCTGCTTGGGCGGCTGCAGGCCCGCGGCCATGAGCATGGCGGGCCAGATGACGGCGTGGAAGCGCGCGATGTCTTTGCCGACGAGCTGCGTCGCGGGCCAGCGGCGCTGGAACTGCTCGTCGTCGACGCCGTAGCCGATGGCGGTGATGTAGTTGAGCAGCGCGTCGAACCACACGTAGAGAACGTGCGAGTCGTCCCACGGGATCTTGATTCCCCAGTCGAAGCTCGAGCGGGAGATCGACAGGTCGGAGAGACCCTGCTTGACGAACTGCATGATCTCGTTGCGAACGCTCTCCGGCTGGATGAAGTCGGGGCGTTCCTCGTAGAGGTCGAGCAGGCGCTGTTGGAAGTCGCTCATGCGGAAGAAGTAGTTCTTCTCTTTGAGCACCTCGATGGGGCGGGAGTGGATCTTGCAGACGAGCTGCCCGGCGTAGTCGCCGGTCTCGCTCTGCACGAGGTCGTCGAGCTGCTTGTACTCCTCACAGCCGACGCAGTAGTAGCCCTCGTACTCGCCGGAGTAGATGTACCCGTCGTCGTGGAGCTTCTGCAGGAAGATCGTGACGGCCTTCTCGTGGCGCGGGTCCGTCGTGCGGATGAAGTCGTCGTTGCCGATGTTGATGGTCTCGAGCAGCGGAAGCCAGGCCTCCTCGACGAGCTTGTCGGCCCAAGCCTGGGGCGTGGTGTCGTTGGCGACGGCGGTGCGCAGAATTTTCTGGCCGTGCTCATCAGTACCCGTCAGCAGCCAGGTGTCGTCACCGCTCTGACGGTGCCAGCGTGCGAGTACGTCGGCCGCAACTTCGGTGTACGCGTGCCCGATGTGCGGAACGTCGTTGACATAGTAGATGGGCGTCGCAATGTAGAATGAATCACCGGCGGCCATGGGTTACATCCTAAAGGCTGCACGCCGGAGCTTCGCGCGGATTACCGCGCGGCCAGCGCACCCTCGTACAGGTCGCGCTTGCTCAGGCCGGTCTCCCCCGCCACTTCGGCGGCCGCCTCCTTGAGACGCGACCCCTCCGTGACGAGCTTGAGCACCTGCGCGATGCCGGTGGGGAGGTCGGCCGTCGCCGGCGCGGCACCCTCCACGACGATGCAGATCTCGCCGCGAGCGCCGTCGGCGAAGTAGTCCGCGAGTTCCCGGGCCGAGCCGCGCTTGACTTCCTCGTGCAGCTTGGTCAGTTCCCGGCAGACGACAACCCGGCGGTCGTCGCCGAATGCGGTCGCGAGGTCCGCCAGCGCGTCACCCAGGCGGTTCGGGCTCTCGAAGAACACCATCGTGCGCGGCTCGCGCACGAGCGCCGAGAAGTAGGCGACGCGGCTCTTGCGCGGCAGGAAACCCTCGAAACTGAACCTGTCGGTGGGGAGCCCCGAGACGGCGAGCGCCGTGAGCACGGCCGAGGGACCCGGCAGGGCGGTGACGGTGACGCCCGCGGCCGCGGCGGCGGCCACGAGCGGGAAGCCGGGGTCGCTGATGGCGGGCATGCCGGCATCCGAGAGAACGAGCACGTCGGCCTCGCGCGCCAACTCGGCGATCTCGGCGGCCTTCTCGGTCTCGTTGTGTTCGTGCAGGGCGATGAGCCGCGGACGGTTATCGATGCCGAGCGCCCGCATCAGGTGGATCGTGGTGCGGGTGTCCTCCGAGGCGATGGTCTCGGCGTTGCTGAGCGCCTCGATGAGTCGGCGCGAGGCGTCGCCGAGGTTGCCGATCGGGGTCGCCGCAAGAATAATCACGCCCTATTCTCCCACCCGCCCGTCTGAGGCACGGCCGGGGGAACGTACCATTGCGGGGTGACGACGCCCGCGGCCGACGAGAAGCGAACCGACCGGTTCGACGCGCTGCTCGCGACAAGTCGGCCAGGCGACGAGGGGCCCTCTGGTGGGGACTCTCCCGACGCACCGCGCCACTTCACTCCGGGCAGCCGCCTCGACGCCCGCTGGCAACGACTCATGTCGACCCCCGTGAGACGCACGCTCTACAACTGGGGCGCTCCGGCGCTGGTCGTGATCGTCGCCGCGATCACCCGGCTGTGGGGCATCGGCTCCCCCCGCACCCTCGTCTTCGACGAGACCTACTACGTCAAGGACGCCTGGACGCTGTGGAACCTCGGCTACTCCTCGACCTGGCCCGAGACCGCGACCGACAGCTTCGCGGCGGGCATCGCGACCGTCTTCACGACTGAACCGTCATTCGTGGTGCATCCGCCGCTCGGCAAGTGGCTCATCGGCCTCGGCATGGCGGCCCTCGGTGAGGGAAACAGCGTCGGCTGGCGCATCGCCACAGCCATCGTCGGCATCCTCGCGGTCGTGCTGCTCATGATCATCGCGAAGAAGCTGTTCGACTCCACCGCGCTCGCCGTCATCGCCGGCGGCCTCTTCGCGATCGACGGCAACGCCATCGTGATGAGCCGGGTTTCGCTGCTCGACAACTTCCTGATGTTCTTCGCGCTCGCGGGCTTCGGCGCGGTGCTGCTCGACCGGGCGTGGACGGAGCGCCGGCTGAACCGCTGGCTGGCCCTGCGCGCCGCGGCCGACAAGGGCACCGACTGGGGACCCGCGCTGTGGTGGCGACCATGGCTCATCGCCGCCGGCGCCGCGTTCGGTCTCGCCTCCGCCGTCAAGTGGAGCGGCTTCTATTTTCTCGCCGCGTTCGCCGTCTACACGCTCATCGTCGACGCCCTCTCCCGTCGCCGCGCCGGGGTCTTCTTCTGGGGCAGCGGCACGCTCGTCAAGCAGGGGCCGGTGAGTTTCCTCCTCACCGTGCCGATCGCGGTCGTGGCGCACCTGGCCACCTGGACCAGCTGGTTCGCCACCACCGGCGGCTACTACCGCACGTGGGCCGAGCAGGCTGGCAACGCCTGGACCGGGGCTCTCGCCTGGGTTCCGCTGCCGGTGCAGAGCTGGTGGCACCTGCAGGCGAGCGTCTACGCCTATCACGTCGGTGAGACGCGCCCCCACGGCTACGAGGCCAACCCGCTCACGTGGCTGCTCATGGTGCGCCCGACGAGCATGTACTACGAGTCCATCGCGCAGGGCCAGAACGGATGCACCGCCGCCTCGTGTGCGCAGACCATCACCGGTCTCGCCAACCCGCTGATCTGGTGGGCGGCGACCGCCGCGATCCTGTATCTCGTCTACCGCCTCGCGCGCTACCGCGAGTGGCGCGTCGGCCTCGTGCTCATGGGCATGGTCGCGGGCTACCTGCCGTGGCTCATGTACCTGCAGCGCACGGTGTTCCAGTTCTACACGATCGCCTTCGAGCCCTACCTGATCCTCGGGCTCACCCTCGTCATCGGTCTCGCGCTCGGCCACCGGCGCGATCCGGCGTGGAAACGCGTGCCCGCACTGTGGTTCGTCGCGGTCTTCCTCGCGGCCGCGCTGCTTCTGAGCGCCTACTTCTGGCCGCTCTGGTCGGGAACGCAGCTCGACTACGAGTGGGTTCGGGCCCGCTGGTGGCTGCCCACCTGGCGCTGACGCGACGTTTCTCGGGCGGCGTCGGCCGCGGCATCCGTATGGGTCGTTAGATTACGCACGTGTGCGTGAGGCGCCTCACCGCTCGCTAGCCTCGAAGGTATGGCTGATCGCGAGTACGGATTTCGAACACGAGCAATTCACGCGGGCAACATTCCCGACGCCGTCACGGGGTCGCGGGCGCTGCCCATCTACCAGACGAGTGCATTCGTCTTCGACGACACCGCGGATGCCGCGGCCCGATTCGCCCTGCAGAAGTACGGAAACATCTATTCGAGGCTCGGCAACCCGACCGTCGCGGCGTTCGAGGAGCGCGTCGCATCGCTCGAGGGCGGTCTCGGCGCCGTCGCCACGGCGAGCGGACTGAGCGCGCAGTTCATCACCTTCGCCTCCCTCGCGGGCGCCGGCGACCACATCGTCGCCTCGGCCAACCTCTACGGCGGATCGATCACCCAGCTCGACGTGACGCTGCGCCGCTTCGGGGTCGACACGACGTTCGTGCACGGCTCGGACCCGGCGGACTACGCCGCGGCGATCACCCCCAAGACCAAACTCATCTTCGCCGAGACGATCGCGAACCCGTCCGGCGAGATCGCCGACATCGAGGGACTCGCCGATGTCGCGCACGCCCACGGCCTACCCCTGATCATCGACTCGACCATCGCAACGCCCTACCTCAACCGGCC
>JAODAY010000178.1 GCA_025463665.1 Microbacteriaceae bacterium | reverse complement strand
CAGCAGACGCTCCAACTGATCCGCATCACGGTTGAAGTCGTCGTGGCCCGCATCGGCCTCGACGACGACGTACTGCGCGAGGCGATCCTGCTCTACTCGCGTGAGATCGCGTTTGCCTCCGCCGACGTCTACGCTCGCGCCGCCGAGGCGCGCGGCCTCTGGGACGCGCGCCTCGAGGCCCTCGTCGTCGACTCCATCCTGAGCGGCGAATACGACACCGAACTGCCGAGCCGCATAGCGGCCCTCGGCTGGAACGGCCACGGCGAGGTGTGCGTTCTCGTCGGAACCACGCCCCGCATGCTCGACGTCGACCAGTTGCGCCGCACCGCGCGCCACCTCGACGCGGACGTGCTCATCGGCGTCCAGGGCAATCGTCTCGTGCTCGTCATCGGTCGCTCCACGCCGATCGCCGACGAGACGGATGCCACGAACCGCATGCCGTTCATCGACATCGCCGCGCAACTCGAGCCGGGGTTCGGCCCCGGGCACCTCGTGCTCGGTCACGAGGTCGCGACCCTCGTCGAGGCCTCCACGAGCGCCAAGGCCGCGCTCGCCGGCTTCGCGGTCGCGCGGGCCTGGCGCAACGCCCCACGCCCGACCCTCGCCGACGACCTGCTGCCGGAGCGCGCGTTCGCCGGCGACCCGCTCGCCCGCTCGACCCTCATCAAGCGCATCTACCGCCCGTTGCAGGCGCACTCGACGGAGCTGCTGGCGACGCTCTGGTGCTACCTCGACAACGGACGCTCCCTCGAGGCGACCGCCCGCGAACTCTTCGTGCACCCGAACACCGTGCGTTACCGCCTCAAGCGCATCAGCGAGGTCATCGGTTGGGATGCCACGGGTGCCCGCGAGGCACTGATCCTCCAGGCCGCACTCATCATCGGGTCGATCGCCGAACCAGACCCGACGCGCAAGCGCTAGCTGCGGCATCCGCTGGCCCTCTCCTTCCCTTCCTGACCCGCTCGCGTTGGAAACTCAGGAGTACGGATGCCGCGGGGCCGACCGCCCGCGAAGGATCGCGACTTGCCAGCCGACGCGACGACTAACTCCTGATTGTCCGGATGAGCGCGACGGATCCGGCCTAGGCGCCCGTTTGGTAGACGCTGCACAAAGGACTCGGCGATTCTTCGTGGTTCCTCGACAGCGACTCGCGCTGCCGACTGGCAGACTGGACGGGTGATCGTTGTCGTCGCGCCCGGACAGGGCTCCCAAACTCCCGGCTTTCTCGAACCCTGGCTCGCGGAGGAGCGGTTTCGCGATCAACTCGCGAGCATCTCCGACTCGGTCGGCATCGACCTCGTCGCCCACGGCACCACGAGCGACGCGGAGACCATTCGTGACACCGCGGTGGCGCAGCCCCTCATCGTCGCCGCGGGTCTGCTGACTCTCAGCGCACTCTTCGACGGCGGTCGACGTGAACGCATCGCGGGCGTCGCCGGACACTCGGTCGGCGAAGTCACGGCGGCCGCGGCGGCCGGAATCCTCACCGACACCGACGCCGTCGCCTTCGTGCGCGAACGCGGCAGCGCCATGGCCAAGGCCGCGGCACTCACCCCCACCGGCATGAGCGCCGTCCTCGGCGGGTCTGAAGAAGACCTGCTCGCCCGCCTCGAACAGCTCGGACTCGAGCCTGCCAACTTCAACGGGGGCGGCCAGATCGTCGTCGCAGGCGCCCACGATGCGTTGGCCGGCCTCAAGGACAACCCCGTCGCGGGCTCGCGGGTCATTGCGCTGCAGGTCGCGGGCGCGTTCCACACCCGCTTCATGCAGCCCGCCGTGGCGCACTTGCGCGAGTTCGCCGCCACGCTCACGCCCCACGACCCGACGCTGCCGATCTGGAGCAACCACGACGGCCAGCCCGTGGCATCCGGGACGCGGTTTCTCGAGCTTCTCGTCGGCCAGGTCTCCTCGCCGGTACGGTGGGACAAGACCATGGAGTCGTTCAGGGAAGCCGGAATAACCGGACTCATCGAACTCGCTCCGGCCGGTGCACTCACGGGACTCGCCAAGCGCGCGCTCAAGGGCGTGCCGACCGTGGCGGTCAAAACCCCGGACGACCTTGCAGCGGCCTTCGACCTCATCGATGGGACAGTATGACAACCCCGACGCTCCAGCAGTCCAGTGGCGCACAGTTCACCCGCATCTTCAGCTACGGCGCCGCGCGAGGTGACCTGATTGTCGCCAACGACGAGCTCGTCGAAGCGATCGACTCCAGTGACGAGTGGATCCAGCAGCGAACCGGAATCGTCACGCGCACGCGGGCCTCGTCGGGGGTCAGCGCGGTCGACCTCGCAGCGGAGGCGGGCGCCGAAGCCATCGAAAAATCCGGTGTCGACGCCGCGCTCATCGATCTCGTCATCGTCGCGACGGTCAGCAACGTGCAGCAGACCCCGTCGATGGCCGCCGTCGTCGCCGACCGCGTCGGCGCGAACCCGGCAGCAGCCTACGACGCCAACGCCGCCTGCGCCGGTTTCAGCTACGCGGTCACGCAGGCGGATGCCCTCATCCGCTCGGGCGCGGCGCACTACGCGCTCGTGATCGGTGCCGAGAAGCTCTCCGACATCATCGACCCGACGGACCGCTCCATCTCGTTCCTCCTCGGCGACGGCGCCGGCGCCGTGGTCATCGGCCCGAGCGAGACTCCGGGCATCGCGGCTCCCGTCTGGGGTTCCGACGGCTCGAAGGCCGACGCCGTCGGCATGAACTCGACCCTCGTCGAATACCGCGACGGCACCGCGGAATGGCCGACACTTCGACAGCAGGGCCAGACGGTGTTCCGCTGGGCCGTATGGGACATGGCCAAGGTCGCAAAGCGCGCACTCGACGTGGCCGGAATCACCTCGGCCGATCTGGCCGCCTTCATTCCGCACCAGGCGAACATGCGCATCATCGACGAGTTCGCGAAGCAGCTCGGGCTGCCCGAGACCGTCATGATCGCCCGCGACATAGCGACGACCGGCAACACCTCTGCCGCCTCGATTCCCCTTGCCACCCACCGCCTGCTCGAAGAACACCCGGAGCTCAGCGGCGGCCTCGCCCTGCAGATCGGTTTCGGCGCGGGGCTCGTCTTCGGCGCACAAGTGATTGTGCTGCCGTAGTGAGCCGCTCGAGGCGCATTCCTGCGTCTGCCCTAAACTAACTCTCGGTCACACGACACACCCTTAGGAGAAAACACATGGCACTGTCCACCGAAGAAGTTCTCGCCGGCCTCGCCGAGCTCGTCAACGACGAAACCGGAATCGCTGCAGATTCGGTCGAGCTGGGTAAGTCGTTCACCGACGATCTCGACATCGACTCGATCTCGATGATGACGATCGTTGTCAACGCTGAAGAGAAGTTTGACGTCAAGATCCCCGACGACGAGGTCAAGAACCTCAAGACGGTGGGAGACGCCGTCACCTTCATCACCGCAGCGCAGGGCTAAGCGCCACCCATCCGCGGCTGGCCGGTCGCTCGAGAGCGAACCGGCCACGCCCGCGAGTGAGATCGTGACCGACAAAGGATGTTGTTGTGACCAAGAAGATTGTTGTAACCGGAATCGGGGCGACCTCGCCTCTCGGCGGAACCGCGCCCGAATCCTGGGCCGCACTGCTCGCCGGCGAATCCGGTGTGCACCCGATCGAACACGAGTGGGTGACCACGCACGAACTGCCCGTGACCTTCGCCGGGCAGGCGAAGGTGCGTCCCGGCGACGTTCTCGAGCGCCAGGAGGTCAAGCGTCTCGACCCCTCCAGCCAGTTCGCCCTCATCTCCGCGCGTGAGGCCTGGGCCGACGCCGGGCTCACCGATTCTGCCGTCGACCCCGACCGCATCGGCGTTGACTACTCCACCGGCATCGGTGGACTGTGGACCCTCCTCGACGCGTGGGACACGCTGAAGGAGAAGGGCCCGCGCCGCGTTCTCCCCATGACGATCCCGATGCTGATGCCGAACGCCGCAGCCGCCGCGATCAGCATGAGCCTCGGTGCGCGCGCTTATGCCCGCACCGACGTCTCGGCGTGCGCGTCGAGCACCGAAGCCATCGCGAATGCCTACGATCACCTGCAGAAGGGCCTGGCCGACGTCGTCATCGCCGGCGGCACCGAATCGGTGGTGCACCCGCTGCCGATTGCCGCCTTCGCCGCGATGCAGGCCCTGTCGCGCCGCAACGACTCCCCCGAGACCGCATCGCGTCCCTACGACGTGTCGCGCGACGGCTTCGTGCTCGGGGAGGGTGCGGCAAGCATCATCCTCGAGACCGAAGAGCACGCCCTCGCCCGCGGCGCACGCATCTACGCCGAACTCGCCGGCGGCGGAGTGACGAGCGATTCATTCCACATCACGGCTCCCGACCCCGAGGGCGCGGGCGCAGCCCGTGCGGTGCGTGCGGCACTGGAGCAGGCAGGCGCCACTCCCGACGACGTCATGCACATCAACGCGCACGCCACGAGTACCCCGGTGGGCGACATCGCCGAGTACAACGCTCTTCTCGCCGTATTCGGAGAACGCATCCACGAGATTCCCGTATCGGCCACCAAGGCCTCCACCGGTCACCTCCTCGGCGGCACCGGCGCACTCGAGGCAATCTTCACGATCCTGGCGCTGCACGAGCGCACCGCTCCCCCGACGATCAACCTCACCGAACAAGACCCCGCGATCCCGCTCGACGTCGTGACTAGCCCCCGCGCCCTCGGCGACGGACCGCTGCTCGCGATCAGCAACTCGTTCGGCTTCGGCGGCCACAATTCCGTCGTGGCGTTCCGCAGCTACGAGTAGGCGCCCGCGCCAACAAAGAAGGCGACAGAGGTGTCGAGGTGCCCGGGGTCAGACTCTCCGGGCCCCTCGACACGTTCGGGGCGAGACTCAGCCGACCTTGTGCAGCCAGACCACCTGGTTGTCGGCGCTCGCGTAGCGGAACGCCTCGAGTTCGTCGTCCCAGGCCTGACCGAGGGCGAGCCGAAGCTCCCGGTGCAGCTCGAGGGCGTTCGACCCGGCGACCTCCATCGCGTAGCGCAAGCGGTCCTCCGGTATGACGATGTTGCCCGCGGTGTCGGTCTGTGCGAAAAAGATGCCGAGGTCGGGCGTGTGCATCCAGCGTCCGCCGTCGCTGCCCGGGGTGGCATCCTCGGTCACCTCATAGCGCAGGTGCTCCCAGCCACGCAGCGCCGAAGCAATGGCGGCACCCGTGCCCCGGGGGCCCTCCCAGAAGAATTCGGTGCGTTGCACCCCTTTGAGCGCTGGCTGGTCGGCCCAGCGAAAGTTCACGGCGCGATCGATCGCGCGACCTGCAGCCCACTCGATGTGCGGGCAGAGAGCACGAGGAGCGGAATGCACATAGAGCACTCCGCGAGCGTTTAGTGCAGTCACGATCTTCTCCGTTCTGTTAGGTGCGACTTCCCCATCGACCTGACAACCGGATGCGCGTGACCGCGCGTATTAAGTTTGAATAACGGCAAGCCGTTAGTTGAATTATGCCCGATGAACGCGGGAAAGAACAATGCCGCGACGCGCCCGTGCGAGCGAGATCGGTGAATACACAGGCTTGCGGATGACACGGACTTATCACTCGCCGCCCGGGAGCCCTCGCGACTCGTCGATCATGCCCGCGACCACGGTCATGTCGATGTTCCGTCGCGGCCGTCGAACCGCCCTGCCCCAGCCGTCTGGCTCGTGACTCGCTCGTCGGGGCGTACGGTTGGCCATGCGTCGACCACTCGAAGCCGATCGCTCAAAGCAGACCACTGAAGGCCCGCTCGAGGCCGCGCACCGAAGCACGAATCATCGCAATGAGGAGCTTCACCATGCTGTCCGCTACCTCTTTCCCGGTCATCGAGCAGACATTGCCCGTCGTGGGCGAGAACCTCGCAGAAATCGCCCGGCGCTTCTACAGCCACATGTTCGACGAGCGGCCCGACCTCATGGACGGCCTCGTCAACCGGGGCAACCAGGCGGACGGTCGCCAGCAGCAGGCCCTTGCCGGTTCCGTCGCGGCGTTCGCCAGCTTCCTGGTGAACACGCCCGGCGAACTGCCCGACCACCTGCTCGCCCGCATCTCCCACAAGCACCTGTCCCTGGGTCTGGGGGCCGAGCAGTACCAGATCGTGCACGACCACCTGATGTGGGCCATCGTCGACGTGCTCGGCGACGCCGTGACCACCGCGGTCGCCGCCGCATGGGACGAGGTGTATTGGCTCATGGCCAACACGCTGATCAACGCGGAGCGCGTGATGTACGACGCGGCGGGGCTCTCTCCCGACACCGTACGGCGCACGAGCGCGACGTCAAGCCGTCCCTCCCCGGCCAGTACGTCTGCACGTCAGCACCATCGCCCTCCCCGACGACGCCGCCTACTACCTCTGCGGGCCTCTGCCCTTCATGCAGTCGGTGCGCAGCGGTCTCATCGAGCGCGGCGTGTCGGCACGCGACATCCAGTACGAGGTCTTCGGCCCCGACCTCTGGCTCGCCGACTTCGAGTAGCGGCTACTTGGCCTGGCCGTAGTTGTCGACTACGGCCGTCGTGATCGGGAACGTGACGGGCATCGCACCGAATATCAGGCGCCCGGCGTCGGATGCCGCGGCCCGAAGTTCGGCGACGACGCGGTCTGCCAGCTCCGCCGGAGTGTGCACGATCACCTCGTCGTGCAGAAAGAACACGAGGTGCGGCCTCTCGGCGAGGCCGCCGTCGCCGAGCTGCCACAATCGCCCACGCAGGCCGGCCATCCAGCACAGGGCCCACTCCGCGGCGGTTCCCTGCACGATGAAGTTGCGCGTGAAGCGGCCCCAGCTGCGGGCCTGCCCGCCGGCCGCGCGCCGGGTCGCCTCCGTGGCATCCTGAGCCGAACCGGCCTGTTGCAGGTCACGCCACTCGTCGCCGGGCACCGGGGAGCTGCGGCCGAGCCTGGTCGTCACGACCTCGCCGCGTTCCCCCGCACGGGCGGCCGCCTCGACCATGGCGATCGCCTGGGGAAAAGCGCGGGTGAGCGCGGGCATGAGCCTGCCGCCCTCGCCCGCGGTCGCGCCGTACATAGCGCCGAGCATCGCGACCTTCGCCTGTGCCCTGGTCGCGACGGCGCCGCTCGCCACGATGCCCTCGTAGAGGTCGCCGCGGCCCGCCTCGGCCATGCGACGGTCGGCGCTCAGCGCGGTGAGGATGCGCGGCTCGAGTTGCGCCGCGTCGGCGACGACGAGCTTCCAGCCGGGGTCGGCGACGACCGCACCGCGAATCTGCTTGGGAAGCTGCAGCGCCCCTCCGCCGCTCGCCCCCCAGCGGCCCGTCGCGGTCCCGCCCGGCACGTAGTCGGCACGGAACCGGCCGTCGGCGACCCAGGTCTCGAGCCAGGTCCAGCCGTTCGCGGTGAGCAGGCGCGCGAGCTTCTTGTACTCGAGCAGCGGCGCGATCACCGGGTGGTCGATCTCCTTGAGCTCCCACGACCTGGTCGAGGCGACCTGCAGCCCGGTGCCTCGCAGCGTCTTCAGCAGCTCGGCCGGTGAGTCGGGATTGACGTCGCTCACCTGCAGAATCTCGCGCATGCGTCGGGCGAGCTCCTCGAGTCTCGCCGGTCGCGCGCCCGGCGCCGGCCTGTCGCCCAGCAGTTCGACGAGCAGCTCCTCGTGAAGGCCCGCCTGCCAGGGCAGCCCCGCGAACTTCATCTCGCTCGCGATGAGCGCGCCTGCGCTCTCGGCGGCGAGCAACCGGCTGATCCGGCCGGGTTCGGCGGATGCCGCGATCGCCTCCTGCTGCAGCAGGAACTCCTCCAGCGGCGAGTCGCCGGCGCCGTGCGCGGGCTCGACGGCGAAGTCGAACAACGCGCTGTGTGTCTCCGGTTTGTCGGCGAGCGGCGTCGCGGCGTCCCACGCTCCTCTCGGCGCGCGCGCCAGGCGCGAGGCGGCCGTCAGCGTCGACCCGCGCAGGATCGCGTGCGAGAGACGGAGGTCGACGCAGCGCTCGAGCCTCAGCCCCGCGGCGAGAAGCTGCGGATACCAGCGAGTCGTGTCATCCCACACCCAGCGGGGTCGCTCCCGCTCGAGGCGACCGATGAAGGCCGGCAGGTCGTGCTCGGCGACATTCTGGGCGACGTCGCGCGCCGTGCCGTCGTCATCGAGCCGCTGGGCGCAGACGCCGCGAGGGCTTCGGGAGAGGACGACGTGCACGAGTCAAGTCTGCCCGATGCCGCCGACACCCCCGACGCTCAGCTGAACGGCTTCGCATCCTCCATGAGCGTCGACCGGATCATGAAACGCAGTCCCTCTGGTGCCTCGAGCGAGAACCCGCTGCCTCGCCCCTTCACGACGTCGACGGTCAGGAAGGTGTGGCTCCAGTACTCGAACTGCTCCCGCGACATCCAGAAATTGATCGGCTTCGATCCCTGGTCGTAGGCGATGTCGAGCACTCCGAGGAGGATGTCGTTGTCGGAGGTGATGAAGTCGCCCTCGGGGTAGCACATGGGTGAACTGCCGTCGCAGCACCCGCCGGACTGGTGAAACATGAGCGGCCCGTTCGCCTCCCACAGCTTGCGCAGGAGATCGACGGATTCCGCGGTGAGGGCCACGCGCGCCTTAGTCTCCCCCGGAATCTCCACGGTGGCTTCGATCATGGTGCGCTCTCCTTTGCGTTGTGAAGGTGGCCGGCCCGTCAAGACGCCGGCCACCGCTACGGTCCACTCGTGTTGGCTTAGAAGAAGCCGAGCTTGTTCTCGTCGTACGAGACCAGCATGTTCTTCGTCTGCTGGTAGTGGTCAAGCGCGAGCTTGTTGTTCTCGCGCCCGATACCCGAGCTCTTGTAGCCGCCGAACGAGGCGCCCGCCGGGTAGGCGTGATAGTTGTTGACCCACACACGACCGGCCTGGATGTCGCGACCGGCCCGGTAGGCCACGTTGCCGTTGCGCGACCAGACGCCGGCACCGAGACCGTAGAGGGTGTCGTTCGCGATCGAGATCGCGTCGTCGTAGTCGTCGAAGCTCGTGACGGCGACGACGGGGCCGAAAATCTCCTCCTGGAACAGGCGCATCTTGTTGTGACCTTCGAAGATGGTCGGCTGCACGTAGTAGCCTTCGGCGAACTCGCCGCCGAGGTCGGCCCGCTCCCCACCCAGCGCGATGGTGGCACCCTCTTGCTTGCCGATGTCAATGTAGCTCAGAATCTTCTCGAGCTGGTCGTTGCTCGCCTGGGCGCCGACCTGCGTCTCCGTGTCGAGCGGGTTGCCTTGGATGGCCTTGCTCGTGCGCTCGACGACTGTCGAGAGGAACGACTCGTAGATCGGCTTGTGGATGAGCGCCCGGCTCGGCGCCGTGCACACCTCCCCCTGGTTGAAGGCGAAAAGCGCGAAGCCCTCCTGGGCCTTGTCGTAGAACGCGTCGTCGTGGTCGGCCACGTCTTCGAAGAAGATGTTCGGGCTTTTGCCTCCGAGTTCGAGGGTGACCGGAATGAGGTTGGCGCTCGCGTACTGCATGATCAGACGCCCGGTGCTGGTCTCGCCGGTGAAGGCGATCTTGCGGATGCGCGGGCTCGACGCGAGCGGCTTGCCGGCCTCGACGCCGAAACCGTTGACGATGTTGACGACCCCGGGCGGGAGGATGTCGCCGATGAGTTCGATGAGCACGAGGATCGAGACCGGGGTCTGCTCGGCCGGCTTCAGCACGATCGCGTTGCCGGCGGCGAGGGCGGGTGCGAGTTTCCACACGGCCATGAGGATGGGGAAGTTCCACGGGATGATCTGGCCGACGCCACCGAGCGGCTCGTGGAACTGGTAGGCGACGGTGTGGTGGTCGAGCTGGGCGTGGTCGCCGTCCTGCGCACGGATGGCGGCGGCGAAGTAGCGGAAGTGGTCGGCCGCGAGCGGCAGGTCGGCGCCGATGATCTCGCGGATCGGCTTGCCGTTGTCCCAGCACTCGGCGATGGCGAGCAACTCGAGGTTGGCGTCGATTACGTCGGCGATCTTGTTGAGCACTGCGGCACGCTCTCCGCTCGAGGTCTTGCCCCAGGCGGGAGCCGCCTTGTGGGCGGCATCGAGCGCGGCGTCGATGTCTTCGGCCGTGCCGCGGCCGACCTCGGCGAATGCCTTGCCGGTGACCGGGGTGATGTCTTCGAAGTACTGGCCCTTGACCGGCTTGACCCATTCACCCCCGATCCAGTGCTCATACCTGGGCTTGAAGGTGACGAGGGCATCGGGTGATCCGGGGGCGGCATACACGGTCATTGTTGTTCTCCTGTCGACGACTTTGTCTGAGGGCGCGGGTGGGCGCTCCTCGAAGGCTACGTCGACGCAGGTTGCGATCAGTTGCGAACGGATGCCGCGGCGATCTCCCGCTCGATCTGCTCCAGCCGCGCCACCACGCCGGCGCGCTTCGGCGATCGAGGGGGGAGCAACCGCAGGCACGCGTTCCACACCTCGGCGTCGCCCGCGGCCTCGTCGCTGCGGGCGTAGGCAAGCAGGGTGTCGACCGCCGCGTCGGTGAGCAGCGCCTCACGCAACCGCCCGCTCACCTCGTCACGGATGTCACGCACCCCCGGCGCCGTCGAGGTCGGCAGCACCGGGCCGGCGTAGGTGCCGAGGGCGACACGGTGGGTTCCGCGGTCGAGGAGGGCGAGCATGCGGGCGGCGTCGAGCTCGAGCGGCCGTGGCAGTCGGTAGGGCCGCGAGACGGGAACGAGCGTCGGGTCGACGGCCTCGATCACGCGTCTGAGCCGCACCATCTCCGCACGCAGGGTGACGACCGCGTCGCTCCGGCCGTAGAGAAGAGCGGCGAGCCGCTCGGCCGAGAGACCCTCCGGATGCCA
>JAODAY010000116.1 GCA_025463665.1 Microbacteriaceae bacterium | reverse complement strand
CGATCTGCTGCTGCGCTACATCCTGCTGATTGAGGTCGAGGCTCGTGTAGACCTTGTAGCCGCCCCGCTTCCAGTTGGCTCCGCGCTCCGCCTCATCGGCACCGAGTGCGGTGATGTAGGGAACGTTGCGCACGACATAGTCACAGAAGAACTTCGCCGCAGTGGCGTAGAGGCATCCGTTGGTCGGCTCTTTGAGCGCGACATACGACTCGATCGGTGTCGCGATCGCCTCGGCGTGCTGCTCGGGCGTGATCTGCCCCAGTTCGAGCATGTTGTTGAGAACGAAGTCGCGGCGGATGAGGTTTTGTGGGTAGTTCTCTGCCGCACCGAGGTTGAGGGCACTCGGCTCCTGCACTATGGCGATGAGGCTCGCCGCCTGCACCAGGGTGAGATCTTTCGCCGAGGTGCTGTAGTACCGCTCGGCCGCCGCTTCCACGCCATAGGTGGCTCGACCGAAGCCCGCGACGTTGAGGTACGCGAGCAGAATCTCGTCTTTGGTGTACTTCTTCTCGAGCTCCATGGCGAGGCGCATTTCCTCGATCTTGCGCGCCGGAGTCGTGCGGATCGCTTCCTCGTAGGCCGCGTCACGCTCCTCCTGAGTAGGCAGCTGCTGCGACTCGTTGATGCGAATGTTCTTGACGAGTTGCATCGTGATGGTCGAACCGCCCGAATCACCCGAACCCGTGACATAGCCGAAGGCGGCGCGCATCAGCGACTGCGTGTCGATGCCGCCGTGCTCGTAGTAGCGGTTGTCCTCGGCGGCGACCGCCGCGGCCTTGAGGTACGGAGAAACGTCGTCCCAGGGCAGAACCTCGCGGTTCTGGTCGTAGACGTCGGCGATCTTCACGGCTTGACCGTCGCGCGTGCCGAAAATCTGGTTGCGCTGCGAGGTTCCTGTGATGGCGATGTCAGCGGGGAGCGACTCGAACGTCGTTATGGAATCGCGTACGCCGACGCCGGCGACGGCGACGATGGGCGTGATACTCGTCGCAACCAGCACGCCCGCGAGAACGCTGGCTATGGCAAGCCCGCCAAATGCGCGTGCAATCGAACGACGACTGCGGTCGTGCTCGTGGTTGGTGAGACCGTCGTCAAACATATGGTGATTCTTCCCCTACATAACGAAGAGCTACGTTGTGCGCACGGGTGCCCCACTAGTCGATCTTCAAGCCCGCACTGAGCCCTCTGCGCCAAGTTACGTAACCAGTCACCACTCTAAGTTGAACTGGCGCACCGCGCGTGCGTCGGGGGTGGGCGCGACGCATGTACTGGGCGGATTGAGAGGTGACGGGTGCTGCGTGTCAGGGGGACCAACCGGCTAACCTGACCGCATGCCTCTGGAGAAGACGGTCCCGCTGCTTCCGTGCCGCGACCTGGAGGAGTCCGTCGCCTTCTATGTGGCGCTCGGTTTCGAGATCACCTATAGACAAGCGCGCCCCAACCCCTCCGCGGCCCTCAAGCGCGGTGATATCGACATTCAGCTGTTCCAGATGCCGGAGTTCGAACCCGAGCTCTCGTATGGCAGCGCGCTGATCCTCACGCCAGACACCGACGCGCTGTACGCCGCGTTTGCGGCCGGGCTGCGCGAGCGATACGGGCGCCTGCCCATCGCCGGCATCCCGCGGATCACCCGCCCGCGAAGAAAGCAGGGAATCGGGGGAGGCTTCAGCGTCGTGGACCCCGGGGGCAACTGGCTCCGCGTGTTCCGTCTCGGCGACGCCGACGAGACGCCGGAGCCGGAACGCGGTCTCCAGCGTGTGCTCGAGACGGCGGCGCGACAGGGCGATGCTCGGGGCAACGAGGAGACCGCCGTCGCGGCTCTCGAAGCGGGGCTGATTCGTTATCCGGATGCCGCGACCGTCGACCGCGTGCCGGTGCTCGTCTACCGCGCCGAACTCGACCTGGGCACCGGCAATACCGAGCGCGCCGCGACCGCCCTGCGCGAGGTGCTTGCCATGCCGCTCACGGACGAGACGCGAATCGCCTTACGGCAGGAACTCAGTGCAGCGACGGAGATGCTCGAGACGCTCGAGACGCCCGACTAATTCAGTGCCGATTGGCCGTGCCGCACCATCCATGCGTTCGCATAAGACTCTGAGGGGCGAGGTCAACCTGCACTCCGTCTTCTACGGCATGAAGTTCCAGATTCCCGAGATGCTCAAGGCCGGCGGCGGCGCGATAGTCAATACGTCGTCCATCCTCGGACTCGTCGGTGAGGCGACCGCCCCTCCGTACGTCGCCGCGAAGCACGCCGTCTCGGGGCTGACGAAGGCCGCAGCGCTCGGTTACGCCAGCCAGGGCGTGCGCATCAACTCGGTACACCCGGGATACATCGACACACCACTGCTCCAGGGCATGCCCGCTGAGGCCTACGCGGGCCTCAGCGCAGCACCTGGTCGACGGCGGATATACCGCGCGGTAGAGGGCATGCGCGGGGGCCGGTCGGAATGTCCGACCCCCGCGATAACCTGAGCGCAACCCACCCCCTCAGGAGCGCCGCTTGATTCTCATGAACGACACCGTCGTCTACTCGGCGAGCGACCTCACCGCCGCCGCGAAGTGCGAGTGGGCGCTCATGCGCACACTCGACGCAAAGCTCGGTCGAGTCGAGGCCGTGGCCGAGATCGAAGACGACATGCTCAAACGCACGGGCGCGCTCGGTGATGCGCACGAGCTGCGCAAGCTCGAAGAACTCAGGGCGAGCAGTCAGGTCGTCGAGATCGAACGCCCCGAGAACAGCCGTGACATCCAGCAGGCGGCGGATGCCACGGTGCAGGCGTTCGCCGACAGGGCCGAGGTCGTCTTTCAGGCAGCATTCTTCGACGGGCGCTTTCTCGGCTACGCGGACTTCATCATCCGCACCGGCGAGAACGAGTACGAGGTGTACGACACCAAGCTCGCCCGCAGGGCCAAAATCACGGCTCTCTTGCAGCTTGCCGCCTACAGCGACCAGCTGCAGGGCCTCGGAATCGGCACGGGGGAGCAGGTGCACCTGATCCTCGGCAACGGTGTGACCACCTCGCACCGGCTCACCGACATCCTGCCCGTGTACCGCAGGCGTCGCGCCCGCCTCGAACGCATCCTCGATGAGCGCGTGGCCGAGGGGTCGCCTACGGAGTGGGGCGACCCGCGCTACACGGCGTGCGGTCGCTGCGCCGCGTGCGAGCAGCAGGTCCAACTCCACCGAGACGTGCTGCTCGTCGCGGGGCTGCGTGGAACCCAACGGGCCCGCCTCCGCGCGAGCGGTGTCGCCACGATCGAACAACTCGCCACTCGCGCCGAACCGGTCGACGGCGTCATGGATGCCACGCTCGACAACCTGCGCCAACAGGCGGCCCTGCAGCTCGCCACGGGCGACAGCGCCACTCCCGCGTATTCGGTGGCGAACGCGTCCATCATCGCCGCGATCCCCGAGCCCGACGCCGGCGACATTTTCTTCGACTTCGAGGGCGACCCCCTCTACCAGGAGGGCAACGCGTGGGGCCTCGACTACCTCTTCGGTTCCGTCGAGGCTGATGAAACGTTCGTGCCCTTCTGGGCCCACTCACTCGCCGAGGAGCGCGTAGCGCTGATCGACTTCCTGGGCTACGTGACCGAGCGGCGGTCGCGGCATCCGAACCTGCACATCTACCACTACGCCTCCTACGAACGCACCCACCTGCTCTCGCTCGCCGCGCGACACGGGTACGGCGAAGACATCGTCGACGATCTGTTGCGCAACAACGTGCTGGTCGACCTCTACCCGATCGTGCGGCAGGGCATGCGCATCGGCAGCCGCAGCTACTCGCTCAAGAAGCTCGAGCCGCTCTACATGGACATCGCTCGCGACGGCGTCGCGAATGCCGCCGACTCGATCACGGAGTACGTGCGCTACCGCGAACTCGCAGAGAACGGCGAAGCGGATGCCGCGGCGGCAGTCATCGGCGACATCGCCAGGTACAACGAATACGACTGCCGCAGCACTCTGCGCCTGCGCGACTGGCTGCTCGAGCGCGCCGCCGAGAACCCCGCGCCCGCTGCAGGAACCCGTGACGCCGAGCTAGACATGCCGCTGCCGGCACCGCTCCGCGAGCCAGACCCGGTCTACCTCGAACTCGCAGCACAGATCGACGAGGTTCCGCCGACCGATCGCACGCCGGATCAGACCGCGATCGCCCTGGCGAGCGCCGCCATCGACTATCACCGCCGCGAACTCAAGTCGTTCTGGTGGGACCACTTCTCCCGACTGACGAACCCGGTCGAGGCATGGGTCGACACTCGCGACGTGCTGATCGTGCACAGCGTCGAGGTGGAACGGGACTGGTACCGGGAGGGCAGGCAGCGGTCGGACCGCCGCATCCTGCGGATCACGGGCGCGCTGGCCCCCGGCAGCTCCGTCAAGATCGACCACAATCCCTATCTGCTCTACGAAGCGCCTTACCCGCCTATCCTCCGCAGCACCGAGCCGGGTGCGCGCTCGGCACACTCCCGGGCAAGGGTGCTTCAGATCATCGACGAGAGTGTCTTCCGCGTGGAGGAATGGCTGCAACACGACGCGCCGCAGTACGACGAGCTGCCGATGGCTCTCACACCCGGTATGCCTCCGTCACCCGGCACGCAGGTCGACGCGATCTCCGGGTGGGGCCGGGCTGTGCTCGACGCGCTACCCGCCATGCTCCCGAATGCCGCGCTCGACATATTGCGCCGCGTGCCACCACGCACGAGTCGCAACTACGTCGCCACGGAGGCCGCAACGGTCCAGGACCAGATCCGTGACACCCTGCTGGCTCTCGATCACTCCTACGTCGCCGTGCAGGGTCCACCCGGCACGGGCAAGACCTACACGGGCTCGAATGTCATCGTGGACCTCGTGCAGAACCACGGCTGGAGGGTCGGCGTCGTCGCTCAGTCCCACGCCGCCGTCGAGAACATGCTCGCGGGCATCGTCAAGGCGGGCCTCGATCCGGCGCTCGTAGGTAAGAAACCCAAGAGCGGTTCGACGAGCGACGTGTCGTGGACCGGGCCGACAGACGGAAAGGTGTCGGGATTCGGCGACGGCGGCTTCGTGCTCGGCGGAACCGCCTGGACATTCAGCAACGCAGGCGCCGTGCCGCGTGGGTCGCTCGATCTGCTCGTCGTCGACGAAGCCGGTCAGTACTCGCTCGCGAGCACCATCGCCGCCGCGGTCTCAGCCGAACGTCTGCTGCTGCTCGGCGACCCGCAACAGCTTCCTCAGGTCAGCCAGGGCACGCACCCCGAACCGGTGGACGTCTCGGCCCTCGGCTGGCTCTCCGATGGCCACAACGTGCTCCCGCCCGAGTTCGGCTATTTTCTCGCCGTGAGCTGGCGCATGCACCCGGCAGTCTGCCTGCCCGTGTCGCGCCTCTCATACGAGGGCAAGCTGGTGTCCCACGACTCGAACCGATCCCTCGAGGGAGTCGTTCCCGGCCTGCACTCGGTGCCGGTGCACCACGTCGGCAATTCGACCGCGTCGCCGGAGGAGGCCGACGCCGTGCTCGAAATCGTGCGCACGGTGCTCGGTCGACCGTGGTCTTCCGACGGGCACACCGCACCGCTC
>JAODAY010000107.1 GCA_025463665.1 Microbacteriaceae bacterium | reverse complement strand
ACATCCAGTCGGTCTTTCTGCCCGACGATGCCGGGCACGTCACTCCGGCCGAGCTTGAGACCGCCCGAGACGCGCTGACCACCGAGGGCATGCCGCTCGTCTTGTGCGTCGGCAGCCACGAGCCGCGCAAGAATCATCTCGCTGTGCTCGCGGCGGCAGAACTCCTGTGGAAGCAGGGTCGGCAATTCTCACTCGCCTTCGTCGGCGGAAACGCGTGGGGCAGTGAGGAATTCCAATGGCGGCTCGCGGCCCTGGAAGATCAGGGACGTCCCGTCCGCAGCGTGCAGAAGATTACAGACGCCCTCCTCTGGGGTGGCTACCGTGTCGCTCGGTGCACTGTGTTCCCCTCCCTCAACGAGGGCTTCGGTCTACCTGTCGCGGAGTCGCTGGCCGTGGGTACACCTGTCGTGACCTCCCGGTACGGCAGCATGCGCGAAATCGCTCAGGGAGGCGGCGCGATCCTCATTGACCCTCGTGATGACGAAGACCTTGCACGGGGGCTCGAGAGTGCCCTCTTCGACGACGAGGTGAACTCGCGGCTGCGGACCGAAGCGGCTCGCCGTGCCGAACGCACCTGGGCGAATTACGCCGACGACGTGTGGGACTACTTCTTTGCGAGCGCATAGACTCGATCGCTACGCCACACGGCACAATGAATCCGGAGAACGATGACTAACCAAGCGCAAGAGCGCGCGACGAGACTCGCCGCTTTGCCGTTCCAGACTTCGGAGGCGAATACTTCTTCGCACGTCGGTGCCTTCTTCCGCTCTATCAAAGAGATAGTTGCCCATCGGGAACTGCTCGACCTATTAATCCGCCGCGAACTCAAGGCACGCTACAAGGACAGCAGCCTCGGCTTTCTCTGGAGCCTGATCAAGCCGATCACGATGCTCTTGATCTACTACGTCGCCATCGGCCAGTTCCTCGGCGCGGCGCGAGGCATCCCGGAGTTCGCAATCTTCGTCTTCTCCGGCCTGACGCTCTGGGGACTCTTCTCCGAGATCATCGCGGGCGGCACGAGCAGCATCGTCGGCAACGCCGGCCTCATCAAGAAGGTCTACCTGCCGCGGGAAATCTTCCCCCTCGCTGCCGCGGGCTCGGCACTGTTCAACTTCGCGATCCAATTCGCAGTTCTTCTGATCGCGACGATCGCTCTCGGCGACATCCCGTGGACGCCGTCCATCGGCTACGTCCCAGCCGGGGTCGCTGTAGCGCTCATCTACGGGATCGCACTTGCCCTCCTGCTCTCGGCGCTGAACGTCTACCTGCGAGACATCCAGTATCTCGTCGAGGTCGGACTGCTGTTGTTCTTCTGGGCATCACCCATCGTGTACTCCTACGCGTACGTTGTCGACGCAGCTCAGCGCACGGGAAACCTGTGGATTGCGGAAATCTACCTGTGGAACCCCATCACCATCGCGATGCTCGCGTTTCAGCGTGGCATGTGGGTTGCCGGCTCACGAGACAACGTCATGGGCCAGGATGCGGCCGGCGCTGACATTATCGTTCGAGCCCAGGCCTGGCCCGAAAACCTCGACCTGCGGCTGCTCGGTGCGGCGGTGGTCGGCCTCGTTCTCGTATGGGCTTTCCAACGAGTCTTTTCGCGATTGCAGGGCAACTTTGCGCAGGAGATCTAAATGACCATCGACAGTGCACCGGCGAGCCCGGTCGTCATCCGCGTGGCAGATGTCTCCAAGCGATTCGTCATCCGTAAGGACAAATCCCTCAAAGAACGCATCGTCAACTTCGGGCGCTCGAACAAGCACAAAGACGATTTCTGGGCGCTGCGCGACATCGGCATTGAGATCGAGGCCGGTACGACCGTCGGCCTGCTTGGAGCCAACGGCTCGGGCAAGAGCACGCTGCTGAAGGTCATCGGTGGAATCATTCAGCCGAACACCGGTCTTGTCGAGCGCCGTGGGCGCCTCGCGGCGCTGCTCGAGCTCGGCGCGGGTTTCCATCCCGACCTGACCGGTCGCGAGAATGTTTTCCTCAACGGCTCGATTCTGGGCCTGTCGCGCAAGCAGACGGAGGAGTACTTCGACTCCATTGTCGCGTTCTCGGAGATCGAAGAATTCATCGACACCCAGGTGAAGTTCTACTCGTCGGGGATGTATGTGCGGCTCGCCTTCTCGATCGCAGTGCACGTCGACCCCGACGTTCTCCTCGTCGATGAGGTGCTCGCCGTCGGCGATGAGCGCTTTCAGGAGAAATGCATGGCGAAGATCCGGGAGTTCCAGGAGGAGGGCCGCACAATTGTCCTGGTGAGCCACTCTTCTGCTCAGGTCGCCGAGTTGTGCAGCCGTGCCGTCGTTCTGGCCCACGGAAAGGTGATTTTCGACGGCGACACCGAGGGCGGCATCGCGGCTCTACGTGGGTCGTTCGGGTAGTCGCCCTCTCGATCCGGCGTCCGCCTTTCGACTAATTCTTGCGCTCGCTCCTGGTTTTGAGCTTCAACTTCACCGCGCCGATGGTGTCGAGCGACTCGAACTCCGCGATTTTCCGGTCAGCCTCGTCTACGCGCAGCTTGAGTGCGTGGGCGGCCTCGTTGAGGGAGTCAATCCTCTCCTGCAGCTTCAATGCCTCAACGCGAGCGGTTTCCAAGTGGGAGTTCGCGTCCGCGAGTTCGGCTTCTCGCGCGTCTAGTTCACTCTCGCGCGCGTCCAGCCGAGCGGCGAGCCAGGAGGCATAGTCACCACTGATCGCGAGCGCCGTCGCCAGCGGTTCGCGCTGCCGCGGCTCGAGCTGATCCTCGGCCGAGCGCGGTATCACGCAGACGACGGCCACACCTGCGTCGCGATCCGGGGCCGACTCGAGCACCTCGGCCCACCGGGCGCGAAACGCGCGCCCGGAGTGATCGGCTGCGAACGTCCTGAACCGGGTGTCCGCCGCGGTGGACGATCCAGACGCGTGCGTTGCCCACGCCGACGGCTCGAGCACCACGCGCCAACCCGACGCCTTGAGGCGGAACGCGAGGTCGACGTCCTCGAAATAGGCAGGCTCGTAGATCGGGTCGAAGCCGCCGACCGCATCGAACGCCTCGCGCTTGATGAGCAGCGCCGCGCCGGACGCGTAGTCCACGTCCCGGTGGACCAGGAACGGTCGGGCCTCAGCGGAAACCGGATCGAGACCCGCACCGAGCTGCACCGTGCCCGCATCACGCAGAACGCGTGAGCCCGCCTCCTGCAGCGTGCCGTCGGGATTGAGGAGCACCGCTCCCACCGCAGCGACCTCCGGTTCGCGCGTGGCGCGGGTCGCGAGGCGTGCCAGCGCGTGCGGGTCGACGATCGCGTCGTCGTTGAGCAGGAAGATCAAGGAACCCGCGGCGTTCTGCACCCCGAGGTTGCATCCCCCGCCGTAGCCGATGTTGACGGGGACGTCGACGATGCGCGCGCCGTGCACGTAGTCCGCGACCGCCCGGCGCGTG
>JAODAY010000103.1 GCA_025463665.1 Microbacteriaceae bacterium | reverse complement strand
CGGGGCGGTCTCGCGCAGCTGCAGCAGGAATCCCTCCCCCACCAGGTGCACGCCGAGCGAGGCGACCATGGAGAGCGCCCACTCGAAATCGTCCGCGTCGCGCGAGTACCCGTCTGCGCGGGTGTCGAGGATGATGCGCGCGGTGGGGAAGCTGCTCTCCTCCTCCTGGCGCACCATGAGGTCGCCGTGCCGCGCCGTCGCGCGCCAGTGCACCCGGCGCAGGGCGTCGCCGCGGCGGTATTCGCGGGTCATGAGGTCGTCGTTGTTGCCCGCCGCGTTGCGCCGGCTGGCGCGCACCGAGCCGTCGCCGCCGGCGAGCGAGAAGCCGCTGCCCGCCAGGTTGGTCACCCGCGGGGCGACGACGAGCTGCCGCAGCGCCCCGAGGGTGGAGCGGTGCACGGTGAGGCCGAAGGGGTCGCTTCGCTCGACGACGACGGGGCCGATGTCGACGACCCCGCGCAACGGCGGGTGCACGAGGTATTCGAGGGTCGTGCTGCCATGCCCGCCGTAGCGGGTCGACGGCAGCGACGGCAGCCGCGCGGGCGGGGTCGTGTACGGACTCCACGGCAGGGTGTCGTGCCACACAGCCTGGGCGGTGCGGCCGACATTCTCGTTCGACACCTCGACGGTGACCGTGACGGGGCTGCCGACGGCGACGAGGTCGTGGGAGAAGTGACGGCCGGCGGAGAGCGGGGCGGAGCGGAATCGCACGAGGCCGAAGGCGATGCCGACGAGGGCCGCGAGCAGGCACGCGGCGAACAGCAGTTCGGCGCTGCCGAGGACGTACGCGGCCACGAGCAGCACCACTGCGGCGATGAGGAGACCCCATCCGCGTGCCGTCAGGTCGGTCGGGCGCCGACGCTTGTCCGCGCTATTCATCGGTCTAGCCTGCGCTGCCCAGGGGTCCGCCGACACCCAGCGGCACCGGGGTGTGGGCGACAATTCGGGAGATGATCTCGGCGACGCTCGCCCGGGCGACGCCGCTCGTGCGGTTGGCGGCGATGAGACGGTGGGCGAGCACGGGAGCCACGATCGCGTTGATGTCGTCTGGAAGCACGAACTCGCGGCCGTCGAGCGCGGCGCGCACCTTCGCGGCCCGCACGAGTTGCAGGGTCGCGCGCGGGCTCGCGCCGAGGCGGAGGTCGGAGTCGGTGCGTGTCGCCTGCGCGATGCGCACGACGTACTGTTCGACGGCCTGGCTGACGAACACGTTGCGGGCCGTGGTGACCATGGCGGCGAGTTGCTCGCCCGTGATGACGGGAACGACGTCTTCGAGGGGGCTGCGTGTCTCGCGCGAGCGGAGCATCGCAATCTCGGCGAGGGAATCCGGGTAGCCCATGGAGATGCGCGCCATGAAGCGGTCGCGTTGGGCTTCGGGCAGCGCGTAGGTGCCCTCCATCTCGATGGGGTTCTGCGTCGCGACGACGGTGAACGGGGTCGCGAGGGCGTAGGTCGTGCCGTCGACGGTGACCTGCTTCTCCTCCATGCACTCGAGCAGGGCGGACTGCGTCTTCGGGCTCGCCCGGTTGATCTCGTCGCCGATCACGAGGTTGGCGAACACCGGTCCCGGTTTGAACTCGAATTCCCGCTCCACCTGGTTGTAGATGGAGACGCCCGTGATGTCGGAGGGCAGCAGGTCGGGGGTGAACTGGATGCGCGAGACGGAACAGTCGAGACTCTTGGCCAGGGCCCGTGCCAGCATCGTCTTGCCGACGCCCGGTACATCCTCGATGAGCAGATGGCCCTCGGCCAGGATGACGGTGAGCGCCATCTCGACGGCGTCACGCTTGCCGTCGATGACCGTTTCGACCGAGTTGATCACGGAACGGCTCGCGCGATAGAAGTCGTCGATCGACATGGGCGCGGGCTCGCTCTGCCCGTGCTCGCCGACCGCGGTGACGTTTCGCCCGGGGTCGAATTGAGCCGCAATGCTATTCACTCTACGAGTGTGTCAGAGATACGGTCGAATTCACCCTGCCAATCCGCCTGATCACAGGCGATGTACGGGGTGCTAGGGTGCGAGCAACTAACGTAGGCACGTGAAGATCACCGTGCTTTCCGGCGGCGTCGGCGGCGCCCGTTTCCTCCGCGGCGTGCGTGCCCACGTGCAGCGCTCCCTCCCCCACGCCGAGATCACCGCCATCGTGAACACCGGCGACGACATGTGGCTCACGGGGCTGCGCATCGCGCCCGACCTCGACTCGATCATGTACACCCTCGCCGGGGAGAACGACGAGGTGCGCGGTTGGGGACGCGTCGGCGAGACCGAGCGGGTGAGCGGCGAACTGCGCGCCTATGGCGTCGGCTGGCCATGGTTCACCCTCGGTGATCTCGACATCGGCACGCACATCACGCGCAGCCACTGGTTGCGCGAGGGGGTTCCGCTCAGCGAGGTCACGCGCCGGCTGACCTCCCGCTGGGACCTCGGGGTGCGCCTGATCCCTGCGACCGACGACGAAGCCGAGACGCACGTCGTCGTCGACGGCGGCGATCTGCACTTTCAGGAGTGGTGGACGAAGCACCGCGCCGCCCTCACCGCGCGGGCGTTTGTGCACCAGGGCGTCGAGAAAGCCCGCCCGGCGCCCGGTGTGCTCGAGGCGATCGCAGAGGCCGACGTGATTCTCGTCGCACCGTCCAACCCCGTCGTCTCGATCGGCACCATCATCGACATCCCGGGCATCCGCGAGGCCATCGCCGTCGCCCCCGGCACCGTCGTGGGCGCCTCCCCCATCATCGCCGGCACAGTCGTGCGCGGCATGGCAGACGTGTGCCTGACCGCGATCGGCGTCGCTACTTCGGCCGAGGCGGTCGCCCTGCACTACGGCGCGCGTTCGGCCGGCGGTCTGCTCGACGCCTGGCTCGTCGACGACGCGGATGCCGCGGCCCTCCCCGCGCTCGAAGCCGCCGGCATAGCGGCGAGCGCCGTGCCCCTGTGGATGCGCGACACCGACACGAGCGCCCAGATTGCCGCGGATGCCCTCGCCGTGGCGGCGGGGGTTGGGGCTGGCATCCGCTGATTTCGCGAGTTTCGCACCTTCCCGGTCTCCCGGACCGTGCGGTTCTCGCAACTCAGCCGGCGATGAGGCGGGCGGTGCGCTGCCCGAGGCGACCGTCGGCGGCCAGGACGGCCAGATGCTCGGCGAGATCGACGTCGCGCCGCAGCCCGGAATCTGCCGGCAGGTCGATCTCTGTGTAGCCGGCGGCGAGGTGTGACGCGCGCGAGCCCGCTCCAAACGCGGGCGTGTGCTGCGACCCGCGGAGCGCCGTGATGAGCACCGACCCCAGTCCTTCGGCGTCGGGCACGAGGGCGAGCGGATGCCGCGTCGCCTCGCTGAGCGCGCCCGCCAACTCGCTCGGGGCCATCGCCGGTACGTCGCCCAGCAGCACGGCGACCGGGCCGTCGCCGTGTGCACGGACGGCGGTCGCGATGCCGAGCGCGATGGCCGCCGCAAGACCGGATCCGGGATCGCGTACCGTCGTGACGCCGTGGAGGGTCGCGCCGGTTATCTCACTCGCTGCCGCTGCCGCTGCCGCTGCCG
>JAODAY010000094.1 GCA_025463665.1 Microbacteriaceae bacterium | reverse complement strand
CCGACGATCGCGACGACCTCGCCTGCGGCAACCGTGAGGTTGATGTCGGTGAGAGCAGCGACCGCACCGAAGTTCTTATTGATGTTCTGCAGCGAGAGTATGCCTTCTCTCGGTGGGCTGGCTGGTGTCGTCACTGGTTCTCCTTGCGAGGGTTAGGAGGAGCGGCGGCGGTACCTGTGGGTCCCGCCGCCGTCCGTGAGGGTTCTACTCGATGCCTGCAGCAGCGCACGCGTCGGCGTACTCGGCGGTGCATACGTCGGCCGCATCCATGATCCCGCTGTCGAAGAGCACCTTCTTGATGTTCTCGAGCGTGACGACCTCGGGGGTGAACAGCTGCGACGGGGTGTCGTAGAGCTCGCTCTCTCCCTTGACTTCCTCACCCTGTGCGAAAGCGTAGGCGACCTGGGCGGCGGCTTCGGCGACTATCGAGATGGGCTTGGAGATGGTGTTGTACTGGGTGCCGGCGATGATCCGTTGTGCCGCCGCGATTTCCGCGTCGTTACCGGAGACGGGCGGCACGGTGGATACGCCGGCGGCCTTGAATGCGGCGATAGCGCCACCGGCCGTGCCGTCGTTGGCAGCAACGACCCCAGCAATCTCACCGGAGTACTGCGTGATCTGGCCACTGGCCCACTCCTGAGCTTTCGCGGGATCCCAGTCCGGCGTATCGAATTCGGCCAGGACATTGAGTCCGCTGGCGTCAACCGATGTATGAATGCCCTTTTTGATGAGCCCGGCCGCCGCGTCGGTCGGCGACCCGTTGATGATGAGGATGCCACCGGGTGTGCCGTCGGACTCGACCTTTTCGACGAGTGACTGGGCGATCTGCTCTCCGATGCCCTCATTGTCAAACGACACGTAGTAGTCGGCTTGCTGGTCGGGGATGGGTCGGTCGTAGGCGATGATCGGGATCTCTGCGGCGTTGGCGGCCACCACGATCGACGCGGCTGCTGTCGAGTCGACGGCGTCGATGACAATCGCGTCGACGCCCTGGGCGATTGCCGAGTTCGCCTGCTCCTGCTGTGTTGCGGCGCTGGCGTCGGCGTTTGAGTAGAGGACCTTGCACTCGGGGCACAGGTCGGCGATCTCTGCTTCGAACAGCGGCTTGTCCTGCTGCTCGTACCGGGTGGACGCAAGGTCAGGCATGAGGAATGCGATCGTGTACGCGCCATCGGCTGGTGCGTCCCCCGCCTGCTGGACGCAGGCGGTGAGTGTCGTGGTGGCTACGATTGTTGCCACGGCGGCGACCGCCAGCCGCGAATAGATTTTCTTCATTGAATCTCTCCTAGTGGTGGAATCCCGTCGACGACGACGGCTCGCTGACTGCGCGACTGGCTAGCAGGCGGCCTGTGCATTCAGTGTGGCGAGACTAACACTGCCAGCGGTATTTCCGTCAAGTAGTTTGGTAATAGTCGCATCCAGTTTGTTGTCATCGGGTGGCTATCATGTGTGGATGACCGACCACGCGACGACTCGACTCACCCGCGCCGTGCGACAGAGAGCGATTGTCGACCACCTCGCCGGCGTCAGCTCGACGACGGCAGCAGACCTCGCAGCCCTTACCGGCATGAGTCTGATGACCATTCACCGCGACATCGACGATCTGGCCAGGCGCGGCATTTTGCGAAAGTTTCATGGTGGGGTCTCGATGCTTCCGAGCACTGTCTTCGAGAGCAGCAGCGACTTCAGGATGCAGACGCAGGCAGTGGCAAAGCTCGCGCTCGCGCGACGGGCGATCGAGTTCGTGGAACCCGGAATGTCGGTGATGCTGGATGACTCGACCACCGTGCTTGCACTAGCCCGACTTCTCAACGATGTGGGCCCACTGACGGTCATCACGAACTACCGCCCGGCCATTGAAGAGCTGCGTGAGAACGAGGACATCCGGCTCATCGTGGTCGGCGGGCAGTATTCACGAACGCACGACTCTTACATCGGCGTGCCGAACGACACGGCCGTCGAGTCCTACGCTGTCGACGTGGTGTTCCAGTCGACATCCACCATGGGCACCGACATGACCTATCACCAGGAACAAGACATCGTGTTGATGAAGCGGGCCATGCTCAAGGCCGGGAGCCGCCGGGTTCTCATGATGGACAGCACGAAGGTTGGTCGCACCTCCCTCCATCGGTATGTGCCGATCAGCGACTACACAGACGTCGTGTTGACGGCAGATGTAGATACGGAGGTCGTCGAGCGCATCGCTGTGCACACATCTGTACACCTCGCTGCAGCCACGGAGGAGCACCGATAAGTGATTGTTTCACATAGAACTTGACTGAATTAACACCCTGCGTGTTATCGTCCTTTCATCGGGTAACGGCGCTCCGACGGCGCCTAGGTCCGCTTCATAGAAAGGCAGCCGGATGACTCGCATCCTCGCCGCGGGCGACCATTTCGTCGCTCCCTCTCTGTTCATCGACGCCATCACTGCTCGCACTGCCGATAATGGCTCCCTGCACTTCGCGAGCCTCGAGCTGCCGTGGCCACTCGAGCCGTTCGGACCGGTGGGCACCGTCATCGAGGCGAGCGACCGCGTCCCGGAACTCATTAGTGCCCTCGACCGTGTCGAGATCGTTGTGACTCAGATGGCCCCGTTTACCGCCGAGGTTTTTGATGCCGCCCCCAACCTGCGATTCATCGGTGTCTGCAGAGGCGGTCCCGTCAACGTCGACCTCGCCGCCGCCACCGCGGCCGGCGTCATCGTGTCATTCGCCCCTGGACGCAATGCGGTTGCAGCAGCCGAGTTCACGGTCGGCCTCATGCTCTCGGCCATGCGCCGCGTAGTGACGACGGACCACGACCTCAAGGCAGGGAACTGGCGCGGTGACTACTACACCTATGACAACGCCGGCATCGAGCTCGACGGCGCCACCGTGGGACTTATCGGCTATGGCGCGATAGGGCGGATCGTCTCCCGTGTGCTGCGTGCTTTCGGGTCCACCGTCGTCACCTACGATCCTTATGCGGACCCTGCTACCATCGCCGCGGACGGCGTGGAATCGATCGCCCTCGACCAGCTGCTGCGCCGAAGCTCGGTGGTCAGCCTGCACGCCCGGCTGACACCTGAGACCCATCACATGCTCAACGCTGAGAACCTCAAACTCCTCCCCCATGGTGCGATTCACGTCAACGGTGCGCGTGGCGGCCTCCTCGACTACGCACCACTGCCCGCCCTGTTACGCTCCGGCGCACTGGGCGCCCTTGCGCTCGACGTCTACGACCAAGAGCCTCCGCAGCCGGGCTGGCCCCTCTTCAACGCGCCGAACGTGGTCATGACCCCCCACCTCGCCGGCGCGACCCGGCAGACTGCAGAGCGAGCGGCCACCATCGTCGCCGACGACGTGGCGCGGTTCCTCAGAGGCGAGCGGCCGCTGCATGTGGCGAACCCCGACGTTCTCGACGTTCTCGCTCCGCTGACCTCGGGTATTCGCACGGGAAGGGCAGCGGAATGATCATCGGCCTTGATATGGGAACCTCGATCACTAAAGCGTCGGCGATCTTCTTCGACGGGAGCGTCGGCCACACCGCAAGCATGCGCACCACATTGATCCACGGCGTGAACGGTGCCGTCGAGCAGGATCTGGAAGCTGTCATCGAGTCGGTTGCGGTCGTCGTGCGCGAAGTAGCCGCTTCGGCATCGGAGCCGATCGATGCCGTCGCGATCACCGGACAGGGTGACGGCCTCTGGTTGCGAGACGCAGACGGCCGGGCTGTACGCCCGATGATTTCTTGGATGGACGCTCGAGCATCCAACATCGTGGAGAACTGGAACGAGGGCGGCGACGACAGCATCACCCGCCAGGTGTACCGCCTGACCGGTTCCGGAATGTTCCCGGGGAGCCATGCCGCTCTCCTCGCCTCCCTCGACGCAACCGAACCCGAAACGCTCCAGCGCGCGGCTGTCGCCGGCTACTGTATCGATGCCGTCATCCAAAGACTCACCGGGCGCATCACCGTCGACGCTTCCGACGCCTCGCTACCGTTCCTCGACGTCACCACGGGCGAATATGTCACCGAGGCGCTTGCGCTCTGCGGCGTCGAGAAGTGGGCGCACCTACTTCCAACCCCAACACCCTCAGGCACCATCTTCGAACTCAACGCCGTCGGTTCCGAACTCCTCAATCTGCCCGTCGGCACCCCGATCACCGGCGGTCCATACGATCTCCAGGCCTGCGGAATCGGTTCCGGCACGACCCGGGTCGGCGAGGGTACCCTCGTCGTCGGCACCACACTCAGCTGTCAGGTGCTCACCGACGACGCCACCATCGACCCTGCCGCCGACCCGGCAGGCATGTGGCTGCGAACACCCACCGACGGGACGTACCTACGCGTAATGCCCTCCATGGTGGGAACCGCCAGCATCGACTGGCTGCTCTCCCTGTTCGGCCTGGCTGCCCAGAACCTCAATGACCTGCTTCTCTCAAGCCCACACGGCGCCAACGGGGCCCGATCGCTGTCGTTCTTCTCCCCGAGCGGAGAGCGAGCGCCCTTCATCGAACCGTTCGCACGCGGCCAATTCACCGGCCTGCAGTTGCGCAATACCCGCGCAGACATCGTCAGGGCGCTGTGCGAGGGTCTCGCATTCGCCGCACGCCACTGCTTTGAGGAGATGGGTCTTGACGGCGAGGTCGCCGCATGCGGCGGCGGGCTCCAATCCGAAGCGTGGGCACAAATCTTCGCCGACGTTCTCGGACGCCCCCTCTACCTGCCGCTGGACAGCGCGGTCGGGTCCCGCGGAGCCGCGCTCGTCGCCTGGACCGGTCTCGGCTCCCCCGTCGACGAGGAGCTCTGGCGCTCCCAGCGCCGACGCATTGAGCCCGACCAGCGACGCGCCGCAGCCTACAACGAAGCCTATGCCACCTACCGTTTAGAACTCGACGCAGCGCGAATGCAGTGGAGCCGCGGACAGTGACGCACCGTATCGACCAGCCCGACCTGTGGCTGGGGATCGACGTCGGCACGCAGAGCGTCAAGGCCTCCATCGTCGCGGACGACGGAACAGTGGTGTCGGTATCCACCGCGCCTCTCACCAGCGAACGCTGGGAGAACAGGCACGAACAGGCGCCCGCGCAGTGGATTGACGCCTCCACGGTTGCCGTGGCAGCGACGGTCTCGGTTCTTCCCCACGACGCCCGCCTCCGCATCCGCGGGATCGCCGTCTGCGCGACCTCCGGGACGATAACCACCGTCGACCCCCTCGGGCGCCCGACCACCACCGGCCTGATGTACGACGACGCCCGTGCCGGAAGCATCGCCGCAGAGGCACACGCCGCCGATCCCGCTCGCTGGGCACGGCTTGGCTATCGCATCCAGCCCTCCTGGGCACTGCCGAAGATCGCATGGCTGCAGCGCCACGGTCTGCTGCCCGTTGGCGACCACATCGCGACCCAAGCCGACGTCGTCGCATCATCAATTACTGGCGGTCCCGTCACCTCAGATTCCAGCCACACCCTGAAGAGCGGCTATGACCTGCTGGCTAATGAGTGGCCACAGAACGTCCTCGAAGCCCTCCGTATCGACCCGCTATCTCTGCCCGAAGTGGTCGCCCCCGGCACCGTTCTGGGAGTGAGCTCCCCCGAGTTCTGCGACGCAACAGGTCTCCCGGTCGGCGTAACACTGTTCGCCGGGATGACCGACGGCTGCGCGGCACAGATTGGCGCCGGCACCTTGGCGCTCGGCGACTGGCACTCAGTGATCGGCACCACCCTGGTCGTAAAAGGCGTCAGCGACCGCATCGTCGTCGATGACACAGGAGCCGTCTACTCCCACCGCGCCCCGCACAACGGATTGTGGTTCCCTGGCGGCGCCTCGAGCGTTGGAGCAGGGGCGGTCAGCGCCCGAAATTCCGTCGAGACGATGGAGTCCCGGACCGACCGGGTGGCAGCCAGATACGACGGCCGGCTTGGAGAAATCCCGCTCGGGTATCCACTCACCGGCACGGGCGAGCGATTCCCGATGGTGCTCCCGACAGCGGCCGGGTTCATCCGCACGCCGTCCGGGCGCCACGCGACCCTCGCTGACGCCGCGTCCGCCTTCGACGAAGACGCGATCCTCGCGTCCATCTTCCTAGGAGTCGCTCTCGTCGAGCGGCTGTCCGTGGCGACAATGGCCGCAGCCGGGGTTCCAGTCTCCGGAACCTTCACCACCTCGGGCGGCGGTACCCGCAACCGCTGGTGGACATCGCTTCGCGCGGATGTGCTGAAACGTGACCTCGTCATACCTCAGTCGTCCGAGGGCTCGGTCGGTATGGCGGTGCTCGCAGCGTGGGCTCACCATGTTCGATACGACACGGACGCATCATTGACGGAGACAGCGACGCGAATGTCGCCCTCCGGATCTACCGTCGCGACGAACCGCTCGCGCCATGGGGAGTTGGACGACATCTACGGCAGTTTCGTCGCTGAGTTGCAGACCATCGGATGGCTGCCATGACAATCGTCGTTCTCGCTCGCCACGGCGAGACCATCTGGCATGCCGAGAACCGTTACGCCGGCAGCACTGACGTCGCGCTCACCGATCTAGGGAGGCGACAGGCAGAAGACCTCGGCGCATGGGCGACATTCAACGACATCTCCGCGGTGTACGCCTCGGACCTGTCACGGGCCTTGCTCACCGCCGCGCCGGCGACAGCCGCGCTCGGGATGGTGACGAACGTTGATCCCCGGCTGCGCGAAGTGGACTTCGGCGCCGGAGAAGGCATGACCGCGACGGAAATGGCTGAGGCGTTCCCTGAAGAACTCGCGCGCTTCCGGTCACGGCCGGCCACCTGCCCGTTACCCGGCGGAGAAAGCGGCACCGCCGCTGCAGACAGAGCGTGGCGGGCGCTCGACGACATCCGAGAAAGCGAGACGGACACTGTGCTCGTGGTGATGCACTCGACCCTCATGCGGCTCGTGCTTTGCCGAGCGCTGGGAATTCCGCTTGACCACTATCGAAAGGTATTCCCCGCTGCGCTCAATGTGGCCGCGACCACCCTCGACCTCACACCAGGACGCGCCCCTGCACTACTTAACTACAACGTTCCTGTGGCCCCTCCGCCGCGGACGCCTCGTCGGCGCTGATGCGGTGGAGGGCGGATTGTAGAACGGTGGAGGGGCGACATGCGCCTGCACCCAGCGTCGCGTCTCGCGCGGTGACGTGCCCACTTCGACGATCATGCTCACATCGTCGCACGCGGCCGGAGCGCCTGCGCGCCGTAGGATGCCGGCATGGCTCGAGGACAACAAGAAGCGGCGCTGGGGGCGATGCTCGCCCGGAGGGAAAGCTACCTGTTGTACTGCGCGCAGTACGAGCGGATCGCACTGGACACGCGCAGCAGCCTCGGCTTCTGGACGAATCCGGGTGCCGAAGCGCAGTTCGGTCCTTCCGCACCGCGGCGTGACCTGAGCGGCGAAGGCTCTGCGCGCTGGAAGCAGCGCGCCCTGTACGACGCGATGCGGCGCTGGCCGCGATAGGCGGCGCGAACCTCGTCCGCGTTGCGGTCTGGGACCGGATGGGAGCGCGGACGCTCAATGATGTGCTGCGAAGCCCAGCAGCGGGCGACCTCGAGTTGCTCGAAGAGCTCATCGCGCAGCGCAAGCTCCCGCTGGGACGCTGAGCGCAGGCCTACGACTCCGCTGCTGTGAAGTAACTACGGCTGAGTCGACACCAGCGTGAACCCAGCGCCGAGGCTGAGGGAGGCCTCGAGCACGCTGCGGCGCACGATGATCGTCGAGGCTCCGACGGTGCTCTTTTTCGTTCCAGGTGAACGCCAGGACCGCCCAGGCATCTGCCCTTGGATAGGGCCGGCTTGCAAAGGGGCCAGCAAAGTTGCACCCCCGATCAGCTTGTCTGCCCCACATGTCCCGTAAGTCGCAGGTTGAACTCCTGGTGAGTTGGAGCGTCCGTTGAGGGATGGATCTGCGGTCGATCGCTACCGGGATCGAAACGGCGCCTCCACGATATCGAAGTGCCGTCTAGTCAGGTGGAGAATGCCTCTTTCACGGCCCAGCCATGCCCGACCTTCTTGCCCTCGTCGTGTAGCCACCGGGCGTTTCCAAACAAAAAATGCCCCTGGTTTCCGCGGAAACTCCGAGGCTACAGCTGGGGTACCTGGACTCGAACCAAGAACAAGAGAATCAGAATCTCCCGTGTTGCCAATTACACCATACCCCAA
>JAODAY010000046.1 GCA_025463665.1 Microbacteriaceae bacterium | reverse complement strand
AGCGCGCGTTGGCCCGGTGGGTGCGCACTTTCGCCCGGTTGCCGCAGCGCTTCATGGAGCACCAGCGGCGGTTGTTCGACCGCGACTCGTCGTAGAAGACGAGCCCGCAGTCGTCGGCCGCGCACTGGCGAATGCGCTCCTGCTGGTCGGCGGCGAACAGCACCACGGCCTCGCGCGCCATCGCCGAGAGCGCCTGGCCGGCTCGGGCCCTGGCCCGCCCGGCCTGGCGGGTGCCGCCGGCGAGGCTCGGCGGAATGTCGGGGGTCGCGGCGAACAGGTTGATGACGTCGACATCGGCCGGCGCGGGCGCCTGTTCCCGGCTCGCCGCCATGGCGCTGCGGGCGATCGCCGAACGCAGGGCGAGCGCGTCGATCAGTTCGCCGTCGGTCACCTCGCCATGCACGGCGGGAAATCGGGCCTCGAGCCATGCGCCGAGGTCGGACGGGGAGTGCAGGAGCTCCCACGCGGGGTTGTCGCCCATGGCGCCCGAGTAGGCGAAGTCGAGCGAGACGGCGCCGGAGTCGAACCACCAGCGGTGGTCCTCTCCCGACCGGAACCACTGCCCGGTAGCTTTCGTCGCTTGCACGTAACCAATATAGTGGGTTACATGAATGCCGCTCCAGACAAGACTCCCGACTCTACAGGCCCCAAGAAAGACGCGGGCTGGGAGGTCGGAGTGCGGGAGACCGTGGCGGCGCCGCTGCCCGTAGTCTGGCAGTTCCTGCTCTCCGCCGGCATCCCGATCTGGCTCGGCCGCGGCGAGTTCCGCGCGCAGAAGGGCTTCCAGTACGCGATGGCCGACGGCGTGCGCGGCGAGGTGCGCAGCTACACCGAGGGCTCGAAGGTGCGCCTGTCCTGGCGCCCGGAGGACTGGCCGCACGACACGGTTCTGATGATCTCTGTCAAGGAGGTCGAGACCGGCACGACGATCGCGATCCACCACGAGGAACTCGCCGATCGCGCCGAGCGCCGCATGATGCTCGGCCACTGGAAGAACGTCATCGAGGATCTCGCCGCGGCCTTCTAGCCGATCACTGCGGTCGACGCGCCCAGGCGATCGCGTTCGCGCGGTCGAATCGGCGTGCACACTTGCCGCAGGCGAGCACGCGCGTTGGCCTGCGGTAGCGATAGTGCACATGGCCGTTCGGACACGTGCCAACCCAGGGCGCCAGCTCTGTGGCGACCACTCCGTCGTGCAGCCGCTTGCCCTCGTAGCCGAGTTCCGCCGCCTGTGCCTTCCACCGCGGGCCGTGACCTGCGGATGACCCGGCGATTGCGTGCGCGACCTCGTGCAGCAGCACCTGGTGTATGTCGTCGTCGTTCCAGAGCGCCGCGAGGTGGCGGGACACCGTGATGCGCCTGGCCGTGTAGTTGCACTGGCCGGCCCGCGTCTTCGCGTTGTCGAAGCCGAAGCTCCACACCTCCGGGTCGAGATGAAGCGTGATGAGGGCGTTCGCCCAGTGCCGCACCCGTGCTAGTTCTGCCACGCGATGAGGCTAGCTCGCGCCGCCGTCAATGAAGGTCTCGGTGATCTGTATTGCGATCATCGAGGCGTCAACCTCGTCTGGGGAGGACTTGATGCGCACGAGAACCTTGAGCGCGTCGGCAAAATCCCGCCTGGCGGACTCGTAGTTCTCCAGGTCGAAGTTCACGCGACCACGCTGGTGCAGCGCGAAGGCCTCGGTCGCCGCCCAGTCGTGGGCGTGCGCCTCGTTGACGCAGTCGTTCAGGTCGGTGAGCGCGGGCTCTGGCTTGCCCATCGCCTGCTGCACCTGGGCGCGACGTACGCGGGCGAGGGTCAGCATCTCCCGGTCGCCGCCGAACCGCGCCTGGCGCACGGCCTGGTTCGCGAAGTCCCAAGCCTCCTCCAGCCGGCCGGCGAGCCGGAAGAGCTCGACCTTCTCGTTGAGGGCGGCAGCGCTGCGCTGGTCTCCGAGCACCGCGAGTCGCACTTCGAGGGCGGCAGGGTCGACCTGCTCGCGGAGGGTGGTGGGGTCATAACCCAAAACGATTGCCACAAATGTTCCTTAGGTTTACGTGCGACCCAAGGTTAGCTCGCCGGTCGTGTTTCAAGCTGAACCTGCACCAGCTTGTCGTCACCGGGCCGAATGTCGCCGCGCCCGTCGGTGTTGCTCGTCAGCATCCACAGGGTGCCGCCGGGACCCGGCGTCACATCGCGGATGCGCCCGAGTTCTCCAGCATATGAACCGACCGCGGTCGTCGCCGCGCTCGGGTAGATCGCCCACAGCTGCTCGCCCCGCAGAGCCGCCATAAAGAAGGTGCCGCGCGTGAAGGTCAGACCGCTCGGGCTCGCCTCCCGTGTCGACCACTGGTAGACGGGGTTCTGGAAGGCCGCATCGGTGCCGATGCCCTCGACCACCGGCCAGCCGTAGTTCGCGCCGGGGAGGATCGCGTTGAACTCGTCCCAAGTGTTCTGCCCGAACTCCGCCGCCCACAGTTGACCGCCCGCGTCCCAGGTGATTCCCTGCGGATTGCGGTGGCCGAGCGAGTAGACGAGGGAGCCCGCGGTGGGGTTGTCGCCGGGTGCGGCGCCGGTGCGCGTCATCCGCAGAATCTTGCCGTTGAGTGAGGCCGGATCCTGGGACGATGCCGAATTGCCCGCGTCGCCGACTGTGGCGTAGAGCATGCCGTCGGGGCCGAAGGCGATGCGGCCGCCGTTGTGGTTGCCCGCCTTGCGCAGGCCGACGAGCACCTCCTCGCCGCCGCCAAGCGTGTAGCCGCCTGGGGCGCCGTCGAGGCGGAACCGCTCGATGCGGTTGTCGGAGCCGGAGGTGAAGTAGGCGTAGAGCCAGCCGGGTTCGTCATCGGCGACCGCGAGACCGAGCAGGCCGCCCTCGCCGCCCGGCCGCACTCCCAGAACCTCGCCGACGACGCGCACGTCACCGCCCGTCGTGACCTCCTTGACCAGGGCGGTGTCGCGTTCGCTCACGAGACTCGACCCGCTCGCGAGGCGCACGACCGACCACGGGCTCGTGAAACCCTGGACGATCACGGTCGGTGTGCCCACGGGCTGCACCGGGGGATCGGGCGTGGCACTCGGCGTCGGTTGCGGGGCGGCGCTCGTCGGGGGAGACGGGATTGGGGCCGGCTCGCCCTGCTCGCCCGAACAGCCCGCGAGAAGCATGACGACGACCGCCGCGCCCGCCGCCGTCCATTTGTTCGTCACGCCGCCTCCAGACCTCCGCCCCAGCAGTCTCCCCTTGGCAAATTCAGGAAGCAAGCGGATGCCGCGGCGCGCGTGCCGCGACGCCCCGGCCGCAGCGCCGAACTCGCGCCCGCAACTGCTGAATTCACGAAGGAGCGACCCGCGCGGTCAGTTGCCCGGCTTGACCTGGAAGATGTTCTTCGCCGGAGGCGGCGACTGGATGGCGCTCGCGTCGGTGACGATCGACGATCCGGCGATGAAGTCGCGCAGCTCCGAACCGGCCACGACCTTCGAGGGGTGCGGTCCGCCGGCGAGAAGCCGTGGCATCCACTCGAGGGGAAGAGGGCTCTGCGAACCGACCAGCACGATGTTGCCGAACCGGCGGCCCTTGAGGATCTGGGTCTCGGCGAGCACCGCGACGTCGGCGACGGCGGAGACGAGGGTCGACACCTGGCTGCGCGCGAAGACGAGGCCGGGTCCATCGGCGACATTGACGAGGACGATGCCG
>JAODAY010000040.1 GCA_025463665.1 Microbacteriaceae bacterium | reverse complement strand
GCCGGTCTGGTGGGCGGCCAGCCGGTCTTCCTTCTCGAAGACGGTGACCTCACCCGCCCCGCGCTGCACGAGGGCCCGCGCGACCGCGATCCCCACAATTCCGCCGCCGATGATCGCGATTCGCTCGCCGTGTGGTTGCCGGGACATTCACCATCCTTGTGAGGAAGCGCTCGGGATAGCGCAGGAACACAAGCATGGCTCGCGATGGCGTCGCTGGCAAGGGATGAGCCGCCGTGGGCGCGCTGCCGTGCTTGGCTGGCACGCGCCAGCGGCTCGGACGCACGCGCGCCAACAGGACGGATTGTGCCGTTCGCACGCTCAACAGGACCATTCGCGGAATGTTGGCCGCGGCATCCGGTCGAACGGCGTGGGCGGGTGCGGGGTGCGGGGCGCGGGGCGGGAGCCGCGGGGGCGCGCGCTACAGCTCCGCGTCGGCCGCCTGATCGATAGAGGAGGCGGGCACGGCGTCGACCGAGCCGGTCTGGGCGATGCGCTGGTGGTGGTGGATGACCTCGGCGACGATGAAGTTCAAGAACTTCTCGGCGAAGCCGGGGTCGAGGTGCGACTCCTCGGCAAGGGCGCGCAGGCGCTCGATCTGCACCTTCTCGCGCTCCGGGTCGGACGCGGGCATTCCGGTCGCCGCCTTGAGCCGCCCGACCTCCTGCGTGCACTTGAAGCGTTCGGCGAGAAGGTGCACGAGAGCGGCGTCGATGTTGTCGATGCTCTGGCGCAAGCCAGTGAGTGCGGCGGATGCTGTCTCGTCGGGTGCCATGCCTCGAGACTATCGCGAGCGGGGGATTCCGCCGCGCGAAAGTCGCCGCGTTGCGCCCGACCGCACGGTGCCGCACGCAAGCCCGGCGCCCTACACCGGCGCGAGCCTGCGGCGCTCGAGCCGGATGCGCTGCTGGGTGAACAGGATGCCGAGCAGCACGAGCAGGGCACCGGTCGGTTCGTTCCACGAGAGACGCTCGCCGAGCACGAGCACGCCGAGCAGCACTCCGACCACGGGCGTGATGTAGGTGACGGTCGAGGCGTTGGTCGGGCCCCACGCACGCAGCACGTTGATGTTCCAGATGTAGGCGAGACCGGTGCCGAGCACCCCGAGCGCGAGCAGGCTCGTGACGATCAGGCCGTCGAGCTGCACCGGTTGCCAGGCGATCACCGGGGTGAGCAGCAGCATGATGGCGCCGGCGACCCCGATGTTGAGAAACGCGAACGTCGGCCCGGGAATCGGCCGGTGGCTGAGAAACCGGCGCACGTAGCCGAAGCTGAAGCCGTAGCACACGGCCGCGAGCAGGCACGCGAGCTGCCCGGCGAGATCACCGGTGAGTCCCGACTGCCGCCACGGCCCGATGATCACAAGCACTCCGACGATGCCGATGGCGACACCGACCACCTGCCCGCGATTGAGCTTCTCGACGCGGAACGCGAGCGTCACCATGAGGGCCGTGGTAATCGGCGTGACCGCGTTGTAGATGCTGGCGAGACCGGATGACACGTACTGCTCCGCCCACGCGAAGGCGAGGTGCGGCACCACGCAGTTGGTCAGCGCGATCACGAGGAAGTGGGCGTAGACGATGGGCTGCCTGGGCAGGCGCTGGCGCATCACCAGCACGATGATGCCGAGCGAAAGCCCGCCGAGCACGAGCCTCGACCAGGCGACCTGGTAGAACGACACCCCGTCGAGCGCGACCTTCATGAACAGGAAACTCGCACCCCAGACGAGGCCCATCGCCATGAACTGGAGAAGGATGGAGAGGTTACGGGTGGGCGGGGCGGTGATCGTCACGCATGAACGCTATCGTGCGCCCGCGTCATCCGACCGCCTCATCGAGACAGGCTGCGCCGCCGCGACCACCAGCCTCGACTCGAGCCCGGCCCTGACGGCCGGCCAGTCGTCGATCGTGACCGAGAAGATGGCCGAGTTGCGCCAACTGCCGTCCGCACGACGTCTGTCTCGGCGCTTGATGCCCTCGAATCGGGCGCCGAGCTTCGCGATGGCCCGCCTGGAGCGCTCGTTGCGTTCGTCGGCCTCGATCTGCACGCGCCCGAAGCCGCTGGCGAAGGCGAGGCCGAGCAGCAGCAGCTTCGCCTCGGCGTTGACCGCGCTGCCCCAGACCGCGGGGTCGAAGGCGGTCCAGCCGACCTCCGCGTGCTCGAGCCCCACGTCGAAGTAGCCCAGGGTGGTCGTGCCGACGATCACGCCGTCGTGCTCGCCGCCGACGAGTCGAACGGCGTAGACGTTGCCCGCCTCCCACTGGAAGTACCGCAGCGCCCACGCGACGAAATCCTCGGGGTCGCGCCGGTAGCCGAGCGGCCCGCCACCGAATCCCCCGGCGAACACCTCCTCGTAGGCGATCGCGCGATGCAGGGCAGGCAGGTCGCTTTCGAGAAGGGCGTCGAGGCGGATGACGCGGCCGAGGAGCGGGGAATGGTCGGGTCGCACGGCTGTCATGCACCCAGTGTGCCAGCCGCTCGGGTCACCCCGGCGACCGGAGCGGCCGCGCGGAGAGCCCGTTCAGTCGACGAGGGTGATGGTGACCTCGATGTTGCCGCGGGTCGCGTTCGAGTACGGGCACACCGCGTGCGCGGCGTCGGCGAGTTCCTGGCGGCGATCCGCGGCGACGTTCGGCGTGTAGACGTGCATCTCGACGGCGAGACCGAATCCGCCCTCGCCGTTCGACCCGATTCCGACGCTGGAAGACACCGCGGCATCCGTCGCGTCGACCTGAAGAGAGCGGGCGACGCTGTGCATTGCGCTGAGGAAGCAGGCCGCGTAGCCGGCGGCGAAAAGCTGCTCGGGGTTGGTCCCCTCCCCGCTGCCCCCCAACTCCTTCGGGGGTCGGGTCTGGAGGTCGAGCAGATCATCCTCGGAACGGACGCGACCGTCGCGGCCGCCTCCGGTTGCGTGGGCGATGGCGGTGTATGCGATGTCCATGGGGTCAGTCGACTCCCCGTGCCTGAGAACCAGACGGCCGACGTGCACAGGTCGCCGTGGTAGGCGGCGCGGGTTAGTCGATCAGGTCGTGACGAACGACGATGGCCTCGCGGCCCGGGCCGACGCCGATGGCCGAGATGCGCGAGCCGCTGATCGCCTCGATCTTGTGCACGTACTCCTGGGCCTTCTGCGGGAGGTCCTCGAAGTTGCGCACGCCGGTGATGTCCTCGCTCCAGCCGTCGAACTCCTCGTAGATCGGCACGGCGTGGTGGAAGTCCGACTGGGAGACCGGCACCTCCTCGACGCGCACGCCGTCGATCGAGTACGCGACGCAGACGGGGATGCTGGCGAGCCCGGTGAGTACGTCGAGCTTGGTCATCACGAAGTCGGTGACGCCGTTGATGCGCGCGGAGTACCGCGCGATCGGCGCGTCGTACCACCCGGTGCGGCGGGGGCGGCCGGTCGTCGTGCCGAACTCGAAGCCGGCAGAACGCAGGAACTCGCCCGACTCGTCGAACAGCTCGGTCGGGAACGGGCCGGCGCCGACGCGCGTC
>JAODAY010000012.1 GCA_025463665.1 Microbacteriaceae bacterium | reverse complement strand
ATCGGTGGAGACCGACCCGGGCCTGAACTTCCTGCAGCTCGCCTCTCAGGCCAAGGGACTCATGGCCGACAACATCACCACGGCGACGATCCCGATCCTCGGCACCCCCACCATCTGGTCGGGTGGTGAGGAGCTCTCCATCGTCGAGGTCGACCTGGAGGGGATGCCCGCGTTCATCAACGGCGTCCTCGGCGTGCCCTCCGCCTATGAGGCCGCGGTCGCCGCCGATCCCGCCGACGTCTCCGTCACCGTGCTCAACGGCGGCTCTACGAACGGCGCGGCCGCCGCCGGCACCGAGGCCCTCGCTGCTCTCGGCTTCCAGACCGGAACGCCCGCGTCGGCCGACATCATCGCGACCACGACGATCACGTACCCGGCCGGGCAGGAGGCCGCGGCCAAGGCCGTCGCCGCGACCCTTCCCGGGGCGCTCGTCGAGCAGTCGAGCGAGGTAGACGGCGTCACGGCCATCCTCGGCACGGACCAGCAGATCGTCGGCGCCCCGGTCGAGCCCGTAGTTCCGGATGCCGCGGCCCCCGCCCCCGAAGAAACTCCGGCCGGCACCACCTACGACGCGATGGCCTGCATCAACTAAGCCGCGGCCGCGACGGCGGCACGTCGAACCACACGAGCGTCTTGCCGACCATCGGCCCGATGAGAAGCGCGAACGCGAGCGTGCCGAAGCCGACGGTTCCGCCCAGCAGCCAGCCGACGCCGAGCACGGCGACCTCGATGATGGTGCGCACGATCCACACTCGAAAGCCCCAGCGCTTGTGGATGCCCGTCATCAGCCCGTCACGCGGCCCCGGCCCGAAGTGCGCGCCGATGTACACGCCGCTCGCAATTGCGAGCATGGCCAGGCCGCCGGCGAAGAGCAGCAACCCCGACCACAGCTCGCCCGACACGGGAAGAACGAGCAGCCCCACCTCGATCGACGGCCCGACGAGCAGCACATTGAGCACGGTGCCGATGCCCGGCTTCTGCCTGATCGGGATCCACAGCAGCAGCACGACCGCGCCGATCACGATGCTGAGCGCGCCGAACGGCAGTCCGGTCTGCACGACGGCACCCTGGTTCAGCACGTCCCACGGCGACACCCCGAGTCCTGCCTGCAGCATCATGGCGATCGAGAACCCGTAGAGGAACAGGCCGACGAGCAGCTGGATGACGCGGCGAATCATGGTCGCGGAGGGTGACATGTTCCCATCCAATGGTGGCGGTGGAGCAATGGCAAGTTGAACGCCAGAACCGCTGGGGGTTTCCCGCGAGAGTAAGCGGGGAATCCTCCACCCTGAGATACTTCTGGATGAGCCACGTTGTCGTGCTCATCCGGCGTCGCTCCCACCGCGCGCACAGCCTCTTCAGGAAGCAATCTCCGTGCATCTTCTGTCTGTCTTCAGCCTGCGCAACCGAGCGCTCATCGCGCTCGTCACGATCGTCGTCGGAATCTTCGGCGGGGTGGCGCTCACCTCGCTCAAGCAGGAGCTCATCCCGTCACTCTCGCTGCCCCAGGTATTCATCGTCACCAGCTACCCCGGTGCCAGTCCCGACGTGGTGAACGACGACGTATCGATCCCGAACGAGACGGCGATCCAGGGTGTCGCCGGGCTCGAGGGCACGACCGCGACGTCCAATGCCAACGCCTCGACCATCACGGCGTCGTTCGAATACGGCACCGACATCACCACGACCGAGCAGAAGGTGCAGCTGGCGGTCAACCGGGCGCAACTGCCCGACAGCACCGACACCCAGGTGCTCACCTTCAGCTTCAGCGACCTGCCCGTCATCCAGCTCGCCATCACGAGCGATCTCGACCCCCGCGACCTCTCGGCGCAGATAGAGAACTCGGTGCTCTCCGACCTGCGTCAGCTCGACGGTGTGAGCGACGCGAGCCTGCTCGGCGCGACGACCCAGCGCGTCACGATCACTCCCGACGACGCCAAGCTCTTCGGCGCGGGGCTGAGCACCCAGTCGATCCGCGATTCGCTCGACAGCAATGGTGTGCTGCTTCCCGCCGGCGAGATCACCGAAGAGGGCAAGACCCTCACGGTGCAGGCCGGTTCCCGAATCCAGTCGACCGAGACCATCGCCGCGCTGCCCCTGCTCGGCGGCTCGGGCGCCACGACTATCGCCGATGTCGCGACCGTCGAGCTGACGGATGACCCGGTGACCGGTATCTCGCGGGTCAACGGCGAGCCCTCTCTCACCATCGCGGTCACGAAGTCGCCGGCGGGCAACACCGTCGACGTCTCGAGGCTTGTGAACGAGATGATCCCGGAGATCGAGGAGTCGCTGGGCGACAACACCACGATCGTCACCGTCTTCGATCAGGCGCCGTTCATCGAGGAGTCCATCGAGAGCCTCGCCGTCGAGGGCCTGCTCGGGCTCGTCTTCGCCGTCTTCGTCATCCTCATATTCCTCCTCTCCATTCGCTCGACACTCGTCACGGCGATCTCGATCCCGGTCTCGGTGCTCATCACTTTCGTGGGCATGCTGGCCTCCGGCTACACACTCAACATCATCACCCTGGGCGCACTCACGATAGCGATCGGTCGCGTCGTGGATGACTCGATC
>JAODAY010000007.1 GCA_025463665.1 Microbacteriaceae bacterium | reverse complement strand
CCAGATACTCGACGTCAGCGGCCCGCTGGAAGTCTTCTCCACCGCGTCTCGGTTTCTCCGAATTCCTCCTTACCGAACACGGGTGGTCAGCGCCAAGGGCGGAGCTGTGCTGTCGACGAGCGGCATGGAGTTTCTCACGACGTCGATCGACGGTGTGGTCGGCCCGATCGACACACTCCTGGTCGCCGGAGGGCGGGACATACACGAGGCGAGCGACGACGAATATCTCGTGCAGCAGATTCGTCGGGTCGCCGTCAACTCGCGCAGGGTGACCTCGGTGTGCTCGGGAGCGTTCCTCCTAGCCGCGGCTGGGCTCTTGGACGGCAGGCGCGCCACCACGCACTGGGCTGACTGCGAGTCGCTTGCAGACGACTATCCACTCGTGGCCGTCGAACCTGACGCGATCTACGTGCACGATGACAACGTGTGGACCTCAGCCGGCGTCACGGCCGGGATCGACCTCGCGCTTGCGCTGGTCGCGGAGGACTACGGCCAACGGGCAGCTGTAGAGGTGGCGCGCCAGCTGGTTGTCTACCTCCGGCGATCGGGAGGGCAGGCTCAATTCTCGGCGGTGCTCGCCGCCCAGTCCAGCGACTACGAGCCGGTGCGCGACGTGCTCACCTGGCTCGCTGACAATCTGACCGCCGACCTGTCAATCCCCGCCCTCGCGGCGCGCGCCCATTTGTCCGACCGTCAGTTCAGCCGCGTGTTCAAGGCCGAGGTCGGCATCACACCGGCCGAGCACGTCGAAGCGGTACGGATGGAGGCCGCGTGCAGGCTTCTGGAAACGACCGCGAGGTCTATGGAGCAGGTCGCCTCGACCTGCGGATTCGGTGTACCGGAGACGATGAACCGGGCGTTCAGAAGGCGACTGGACACAACTCCGGGCGAGCACCGTCACCACTTCGGTGCGGCCTGAACGGATCCCCATCGCGCCGCGCGCCGCGGTCCGACTGGTCTGGTCGCGGTCATCAGCGACACGCCGGGTCATAGGGCCGGTCACCCAGGAGGTCTTCCCACTCCTGCCCGGTCAGTGCTCGTCCCGCGACCTGACACGCACGCTGCTCCCACGCCGCCGGCTCGGCAACGACCGCCTGTGAACTCCCGTCGGACTGTTCGAGCACGAGGGTGCGCTCGTCCTCGGCGAGCGCACCCGGCCGAACGAACGCGGCGATGCGAAAGCGCGCCGACCAGTCGCCGAGGTCCCACGTGATGATCGCGCCGCCCGCCCCGGCCGTTACCAGATCGCCGGTCGGACGGAACTCGAGCCCGGTGACGGCGCCGTCGTGATTGCGAAGGGTCTCCATGATGTCGCCGGTCTCGGAGCTCGCCACCACGACGCCGCTGCCAGCGGCGATGGCGAGCTGACGGGAATCGGGGCTGAAGTCGGCCGCCGTAGGAAAGAAGGACAACCCGACGGTGATGGGTGCTGCGCCCCCGGAGGAGTCGACGATGCGCACTCCGAGTAGGCCATCTCGGACGGCGATCCACCGGCCATCCGGGCTGACGGCAAGGATTCCACTTCCGTCGATCCGGTCGAGTTCGTTGCCCGATGCTGTCTCGAACACGACCGTGGGTCCGAATCTGCTGGCGTACAGCCGCGAACCGTCCGGCGAGAACTTCACCGCGCCGAACTGTCCGGCCCACCCGGACGGGGCGCCCAGGGCGGAACCACTCACGTCGAGGTCGAGGAGCGTCGGGTCGGCCGCGCCGCCTCGCCAGAGGGCGACGTTCCCGGACGGTGCGGACGTGAGCGTCGCCGCGAGCGCTGCGAACTGGGAGCCGTCGGTCGAGTATTCTACGTCTGCCGCCGCCCCGCCCAGGCCCGCGTAGATCTTCAAGCCGGAGCGACCCGCGTTTGCGAGATCGAGCGTTGCCGTTCGCCCGCTGTTGCAGGGGAGGACGGTGCATTGCTCCAGGGTCGCACTGAATGCGACCGTGCCCGAGACGGGGTCGACGGCGGATGTCGCCACTATCCCCGCGAGCGGTGAGTACTCGCCGAGCTGCGATCGGTTGTCGAGATCGAGTAGCCGTAGATCCTGGTCACTGTCGACCACCGATGCGCGAGTCCCGCTCTCCGCGAGCGACATGCTGGCAGGGGTCACTCCGTCTTGCTCAATGCGCATGATGCTCGTCACGCGGGGTGCACGTGAGAAGACCCGTATGAGGTTGACTCGTGTGTCGGAACTGTCCCAGAGGCGAATGGCCTCCACCGCGAGCAGCAGCGCGCGATCGAAGTCAGGATCGTCAAGAGCGAGCGCGGCGATGCGCTGCGCATCGGCGACCGTTGCGCGCTCCGCTGCGAGGTTCGCCTGGAAGCCCGCCATGAGGCTCGCGGTGACAGCCACGATCGCGAGCCCCGCCGCGCCGACCGACACCCAGGACAGGCGGTGCACCATGCGGCGCTCCCTTCTCAACTGCCTCTGAGCGGCCGCGAGTCCTGCGGTCTCGTTCTCTTCGGAGGAGTCGAGGAACTCTCGCTCCACCGCCGTGAGTGCGGGATCGACCGAGTCCCTCCAGTGCTGGGCCGTCGTCAGTCGGCCGCCGCGATAGAGCTCGCTGTCTGGGCGTCCCATCGCATCCCATGCAGCGGCCGCGGAACCGAGGTGTCGCATGATCCGCTGTCCCTCGACATCATCTGCGAGCCACTCCTTCAACCGTGGCCACTCCAGTGCCAGCGCTTCGTGCGACAGCTGTACCGACCCCTCGTCCGTCGTGAGCAGGCGTGCGTCCACCAGCCGATCAACGATTGCGGCATGAGCGTCGTCTATCTCGATCCTCTCGCGGTCGATCCGACGAGAAACGACCGCTCCGTCCGTTGTCGCTTCGACGAGACGGAGAAGGATGTCGCGTAGCTGCCGTCTGCCCTCCACCGCGAGAGCGGCGAAGACCTCTTCCGCGGTCTTGGCAACTGCACCCTCAATCTCACCAGATGCCCGATAGGCGTCCACGGTCAGAACGCGGCCCTCACGACGTGACCACACCTGACGCAAGGCGTGCGAGAGCAGAGGAAGGTTTCGCCCGTCGGCGTCGCGGAGGAGAATCTCGACGAGACCCGGCTCCAGGATGAGCCCAGCCTGCTCAGCGGGCTTCTCGATCACGGCCCGGAGTGCATCGAGCGCGAGCGCGGTGAGGATGAGCATGTGCGACTGAATGAGCCTGGTGAAGCCTTCGTGATCAGCCAAGTCGCCGAGACGGTCGGCGCGGATCGCGACCACGAGGGTGCCACGAAAAACTTCTCGCGACAGCGCGTCGAAGAAGCCCCTCATCTCGGCGGGATCGGCGGCGGCGAATGCCTGTTCGCACTGGTCGACGATGAGCAGCGACTTCCGGGCGGCTAGGTCTGCTTCGCGGAGGGCATCGATTGGATGCTCGCCGGGCGTCACTATGGTGACTTCCCTGCCTTGCGCGATGAAGTGTGCACCAATCCCGGCCCTGACGAACGAAGACTTACCGACGCCCGATGAGCCTGCGACAAGCAACACGCCGTTCTCCTCGAGCGCCTGCAGTGCCCAGGCGAGCTCCTTCTCGCGCCCGAAGTACCGCTCCGCATCCGCCACTCCGGCAGGAGGCAGTCCGAAGTAGGGACACTCAGGGCTTTCGGCCCGGAACGCACGCTCAGATAGAAGGGAGGGATCCTGCCGCAGGATCGCCTGTTCCAGCTCGGCGAGTTCCGTGCTCGGATCCAATCCGAGCTCGGCAGCGAGCAGTCCCCGCGCCATGCGCACGGTCGCGAGCGCATCCGCTTGCCGACCCTGGCGGTACTGCGCCACGCTCAGCACGACCCAGCGCCGCTCGCGAAGCGGTGCCTCGGCAACGCGAGCGCGCGCCACAGCAGCAACCTCATGGATTTCACCGGCCTGCAGCCGTGCGTCGAGGAGCAGTTCTTCCGACCCGAGGCGTATTTCGTCGAGACGCCCGGAGGCGATGCGAGCCGGCTCCCAGTCGGCGAGCTCGACAAAGGGCTCTCCCCGCCACAGTTCGAGCGCCTCCGAGAGCGCATGCGCGGCTCGTTCCGGCTCGCCGAGTTGCAGCAGCTGCGTGCCCCGCTTGACGAGTTGCTCGAATCGCTCGGCGTCGACCTCGATGTGCTCCGCTGCCAGTCGGTATCCGAACCGGGTGGTTTCAATGCGCGCCGGCGCGATGAGCCGCCGCAGCCGCATGACGCACCCGGGAATAACCTTCGACCACGAGGCGGGCAGATCGTCGCCCCAGAGCGCTGCCGCGAGAGATTCGACCGACAAGGATGAACCGACACGGACCGTGAGCGCGCTCAGCACCGCACGATCGCGCGGTGCCAGCGGGATCCGGCCGCCGTCGAGCGTCAACGCTCCTAGAACACCCACCTCCATGACGCCACTGTGCGCCCGCCTCCGACATGCGTCAAGACCGCTGATATCGGGTTGATATCGAGTCGAACGGCGCCGGTATCTTGCTGATACCGGGCCGTCCTGTACTGATCGAGCAGCATCGCGTTGCACCTATGTAAGGAAGGGACTCGACATGTGGACAACACGGCGGCGCTCAACCACCACTCACAGCGCTCGCTCTCAACAGCTCGGTGTCGCCTTCGCTTTATTGGCCTGTGCGGGCCTCGCGGCCTGCACCGCGACCGAGCCGCCGTCCCCGACGCCGTCCGCGGGCGCTAATACGGCTGACACGGTCGTACCACTGCCGGAGAGCGGCGACCTGGACCCCGGCACGTACCGCGTGACCGGCTTCACGGTGCCTTTCGAGGTCACCGTGCCGGACGGCTGGGAGACTGACGGCGGCTGGGCGGTGACCAAGGAGGCAAACCCGGAGGAAGCGGTCTTCGTGAACTTCTACACCGCCGCTTATGTGCCGACAGACGCATGCGGGTGGCAGGGCACGTTGGTCAAGTCCGATGCGTCGGCCAGCGTCTTAGCCGATGCGTTGGCTGCTCAGACGTCAACGACGACCACCCCTCCCGTTGAAGTCACGGTTGGCGCCTATTCGGGCCTTGAGTTCGACCACTCCGCGGAGAGCGACGTCGACATCACGGACTGCCACGGCAAGAAGATCTGCGTCCAGTCGGAAATGCCGTTCGCCTGCACGCGCTGGTACTCGGACGTGAACGAGCACGAGACCGAGCGAGTGATGGACCTGAATGGAGAGGTCGCCATATTCGCGGTGGGTCAGTTCACGACGGTCAGTCCCGTGTTGACGAAAGAAGCACGCGCCGTCTTCGACTCGATCGAGTTTGCACCCAGCGAGTGAGTTCCGATGCGCAGCTCTTACGCGAGCTGCGCGTCTGTCTTCTCGTCCGTGTCGTCGACCTCGGCCGCCGCGTCGTGCTCCAGGTACTGGGTGGAGATGCGGCGGTAC
>JAODAY010000396.1 GCA_025463665.1 Microbacteriaceae bacterium | reverse complement strand
TCGCCCACCGTGGTGCAGGAGGACATCATCATCGACCTGCCCGACGAACGCGACCAACTCGGCACGCGCGCGCTGCCGCGCTTCACCGAGTTGCGTGCCCGCATCTACCACCACATCCAGAACGCGAAGGACGGCGCTGGGCACATCGATGAGTGACACCCGGGCTCCGTCGGTGCGCGACGCCTGCCTCGAGGCGCTGCGGGCCGAGGGGCTCACCACGATCTTCTCCAACCCCGGATCGACGGAGGTGCCGTTCCTCGTCGACCTCCCCGACGACTTCCGCTTCGTGCTCGCCCTGCAGGAGGGCTCCGTCGTCGGCATCGCAACCGGATTCGCCCTCGCCCAGGCCGAGCCCGCGCTCGTTCTGTTGCACACGACCGCGGGGCTCGGCAATGCCGTCGGCGCCATCGCGACGGCTCGGGTCAACCGTGCACCCCTCGTGGTGGTCGTCGGCCAGCAGGACCGCAGGCACCTCGCCCTCGAACCCTTCCTCGCCGGGCGTCTCTCGCGTCTCGCTGGCGACTACCCGCTCGACGTGGTCGAGCCGGCCGTCGCGACCGACGTGCCATCCGCCCTCATCCGCGCCACTCATGCGGCACGGCTCGGCAACGGCCCCGTCGTCGTCATCGTGCCGATGGACGATTGGGATGCCGCGGCAGCTCCCGAGCGAACGGCCGCCGCGGGACTCGTCATTTCGTCGCCGCGGGGTGTGCCCGAGGGGCTCGAACCGGTCGTCGTCGCCCTCACCGAGGCCGTCGCCCCCGCCATCATCGCGGGCGCTGGCAACGACAGCGAGTCGGGCTGGACCGCGCTCACCGCGCTTGCCGAACGGCTGGGCGCCCCGGTGTGGCAGGAACCGTTCGGCGCGCGCGCGGGCTTCCCGCAGGATCATCCGTTGTTTCGCGGGCACCTCCCCGCCGACCGGCCGCGGTTGCGCGAGGCGCTCGCCGGGCACGACGCCGTGCTCGTCGTGGGCACCGCCCTGCTGCGCCAGTTCCGGTTCACCGAGGGAACGCTGCTGCCGGAGGGCGTCGCGAGCTTCGTGCTCACCGCCGACGAGGCGCAGGCCGTGCGTTCCCCCGCGACGCTGAGCATCGTGGGCGACACCGCCGTGCTGTGTTCGGCCCTCGCCGAGCGCGTTCCCGTGCGTGCCGCGTCCCCGGGGGGCCTGCGCACGAGCCGTGCCGACGCCTTTCGGCTCGATGCCGCGACGGGCGACGATCCGCTGCGCGCCGCGCACGTCTTCGGGGTGCTGGCCGAACGGCTGCCGCAGAACTGCATCGTCGTCGAGGAGTCACCGTCGAGTCGGCCCGCGCTCGAGGCGCTCCTGCCTGCGCGACACCCGTTCGGCTTCCTCTCCGCCGCTATGGGCGGGCTCGGCTTCGCGATGCCGGCGGCGATCGGCCTGCGTATGGCCGACCCGGCACGGCCCGTGGTGTGCATCATCGGCGACGGCTCGTCGATGTACTCGATCCAGTCGCTGTGGACGGCGGCGCGGCACGAGGTGGGCGTGCTCTTCGTGGTGCTCGCCAACGGCGGTTACGCGGTGATGGACAGGCTGGCCGACCGCCGCGGGGGCGACGCGCCGTGGCCGGGGTTTCCCGAACTCTCGGTAGCGACTCTCGCGGCCGGTCTCGGCGTCGAGACGCGACGGGTGGGCACAAGCGCCGAGCTTCGCAGGGTGCTGGATGCCGCGTGCACGGGTCTCCAGGCGCGCACCGCTCCGCTGCTGGTCGAGGTCACAGTGGTGGCCGACACGGAATTCGCTCCATGACGCCCGGGCCCGGTCCGCGGGGTCCACCCGAGGGCACTCGCCGTTGCCGGGCAACCGCTCGAATGCTATGTTCGTTGGTAGAACAAACGTTCACTAAGCGCACACAACGGTGAGGACGAACGACGATGTTTTTCGATACCGCTTATTGGCACGGCAGACTTTTCAGTGACGGCTGGCAGACGGGCGGCGGGGGCACACGCGTCGTCGTCGAACCTGCCACCGGAAATCCGATCGGCGAGGTGGCCCTGGCTTCGGTCGACGACCTTCATCGCGCCGCAAGCGTGGCCGTATCGGCCCAGGCACAGTGGGCAGCCACCCCCTTCGACCACAAGGCCGCGGTCCTGCGTCGCGCCGGCACGCTCCTCGAGGAGCACTCCGACGTGCTCGTCGACTGGCTCATCCGCGAGGCGGGCTCCGGGCGCGGCAAGGCGGAGTTCGAGGCGCACCTCGTCGCGAGCGAATACTTCACCGCCTCGTCGATTGCGGGAGCTCCCTACGGGCAGCTGCTGCGGTCTTCGAAGCCGCGACTGAGCCTCGCCCGCCGCATTCCGGTCGGAACGGTCGGTGTCATCGCCCCCTTCAACTTTCCGGCCGTGCTGGCGAGCCGTTCGGTCGCTCCCGCCCTCGCCGCCGGCAACGCCGTGATTCTCAAACCCGACCCGCGCACTGCGGTCTCCGGCGGGCTCGTGCTCGCCGCCGTGCTCGAGGAGGCGGGACTGCCGGCCGGTCTCTTCCACGTGCTGCCGGGGGGCGCCGACGTCGGCGAGGCCCTCGTCGTCGAACCGAGCGTGCGGGTCATCTCGTTCACCGGATCCACCGGCGCCGGCCGCGCGGTCGGCGCCCTCGCCGGCAAGCACCTCAAGCGAGCGCACCTCGAGCTCGGCGGCAACAGCGCCCTCATCGTGATGGCAGACGTCGACATCCCCGCTGCCGTGTCGGCCGGGGCCTGGGGTTCTTTTCTTCACCAGGGTCAGATCTGCATGACCACAGGGCGGCACATCGTGCACGAGCGCATCTACGACGAGTACGTCGAGCGGCTCGCGGCGACGGCCGATGGGCTGCCCGTCGGCGACACCTCCGCCACCGACGCTCCCCTCGGTCCCATCATCGACGCCGGACAGCGCGACAAGGTGCACGAACTCGTCACCTCGAGCGTCACGGCGGGCGCGCGCCTCGCGGCGGGCGGAACCTACGACGGTCTCTTCTACCGACCGACGGTCCTCGCCGACAGTGCCGTCACGCACCCGGCGTTCGCGCAGGAGATATTCGGTCCGGTCGCGCCCGTGATGAGCTTCTCCAGCATCGACGAGGCCGTGCACATCGCGACGCAGTCGGAGTACGGACTCTCGCTCGGCATCCTCGCGAGGGACCCCTTCGCCGCGCTGCAACTGGCGGAGCGCATTCCGTCGGGAATCGTGCACATCAACGACCAGACAGTCGACGACGAGTCGGTTGCGCCGTTCGGCGGCGTTCTCGCGTCGGGAACGGGCTCCCGTTTCGGCGGCACCGAGGCCAACATCGAGGCTTTCACCGAGACCCAGTGGGTCACGGTGCAGAGCGAAATAGAACGCTATCCCTTCTAGGGACGGCAAGGGGAACACATGATATCCAAGATCACGGCGACGACCGAGGAGGCGGTGGCGGGCATCGCCGACGGCTCGACGGTCATGATCGGCGGCTTCGGCGCGGCCGGCCAACCGGTCGAACTCATCGAGGCACTGCTCGACGGCGGTGCGCGCGACCTGGTCGTCGTGAACAACAACGCCGGCAACGGTGACACCGGCCTCGCCGCCCTCCTCAAGGCGCGGCGCGTGCGCAAGATCATCTGTTCGTTCCCCCGGCAGACCGACTCCCACGTCTTCGACGCTCTCTACCGTGCCGGCGACATCGAGCTCGAACTCGTTCCCCAGGGCACGCTCGCCGAACGCATCCGCGCGGCGGGTGCAGGCATCGCGGCCTTCTTCACCCCGACGGGTGCCGGAACGATACTCGCCGAGGGCAAGGAGACGCGCGAGTTCGACGGGCGCGCCTTCGTTCTCGAGCCCGCGTTGCACGCCGACTTCGCCCTCGTGAGGGCCCTGCGCGGCGACAGGCTCGGCAATCTCGTCTACCGAAAGACGGCGCGCAACTTCGGTCCGATCATGGCGAGCGCCGCATCGACGACGATCGCGCAGGTGAGCGAGATCGTCGACGCCGGGCAACTCGACCCGGAGTCGGTCGTAACGCCGGGAATCTTCGTCGACCGACTCGTGCGCGTCGAGCCCCGCGCCGTCACCGGGGCGGTCGCCTCGTGACCGGCCTCAGCCGCGAGGAGATGGCACGCCGCGTCTCCGTCGACATTCCCGACGGCGCGTACGTCAACCTCGGCATCGGCCTGCCCACGCGCGTCGCGGACTATCTGCCGACCGACCGCGAAATCATCCTGCACACCGAGAACGGCATGCTCGGCATGGGCGCCGCCGCCGTGGGCGAGGAGATCGACCCCGACCTGATCAACGCGGGCAAGGTCGCGGTGACCGAGCTGCCCGGTGCATCATATTTTCACCAGGCAGATTCGTTCGGGATGATGCGGGGCGGTCATATCGACATCTG
>JAODAY010000389.1 GCA_025463665.1 Microbacteriaceae bacterium | reverse complement strand
GTGGGTCGGAGCCGTAGCGATCGTGTCCCATGCCGCGCCGGTCAGTCCTCGACCGCGGCGGTCTCGGCCGACCCGGATTCGGCTGACCACGTGTCGGCGAGGTCGACGGCGGGAGCGAGGTGGAGGTATTTCTCGTGCACCTGGGCGCTCCGGTGCCCGGGGCTGCCGTCGCGATGCGTCTGCGGGGAATCGAAGTCGACGACCCAGATGCGGGTGGGACCGCCGGAGTTCGTGACGCGGTTGATGGCGGATCCACCAGAGCCGACGATAACACCGCTGGGCTCGTCCGGCCACGGGGAGGCGTCATCGACCGACGCGGCCTGCACGTACACCTGGGCGCCGATGCCGAAAACGTCGTTGTGCTCGTGAGTCGTCATGACTCCATTGTTCCGTACGAGGCGTCAGGCCCCCGCCTGACGGGCCGTGCGCTTGTCGATCGTCTGGGCGCGGCGGGCGGGACGCAGCGTCGCACCGAGAACGACGGCGACTCCGACCGCCGTCCCGACGCTGTTCCCCGCGAGATCCCCTGGGTCGGCGACCCGAGTCGGCAGCAGGACTGCCTGCGCGAGCTCGATCCAGCACGACGCGATGACGCCGACGGCGATCGCCACCCACCAGCGTTCCCTACCGAGCAGCAACAGCACGAGAACGCCCATCGGTACGAACAGCGCGACGTTCGCGGCCGCCTCGACGACGCCGAAGTCGACCCAGTGCAGGCCGTCGATCGCGACGAGCGTGTCGGCCAACCCCGCCAGCACGGAAGCAGCGGGCTCGACGCTGCCCGCGGGCGTCAGCGTAATCCAGGCCAGTGCCGCAAGGTACACGAACAGCAGCAGGCTGAGGTTCGGGTGGGCGCGTAACACTGTGGAATTCTTGCAGGCTAGTCTCCGCGGATCGTGAGAGAACCATGCATGCCGCGTGTGAGACGCCTGCTACTCGGGCGGTGCGAGGAATCCGGTGATGATGAGTTCCCGCACGCTCGGCACGATCTCGGAGACGAGATCGGCCTCCTCCACCTCGAGCAGGTCGGCGACCGCCGAACAGATGGCGCCGAGCGGCAGCTCGCCGTCACAGGCGCCGACAACGGCGGCGAGTGCCGTGCCGAGCGGAAAACCGCGGGCGAATCCTCCGCCCTGACGCAGGTCCATGACAGTGGGATGCTCGTCGCCCGGCCAGTAGTGGCGTTCCTCCGTGACATCCGGCGCCACCGTGAGAACGCTCGCGCGCAGCTCGGCGTCGCTTCTAACGTGCTGCCAGTCGAAGGCCTCGAGGGCCTCGGTGACGCTGGTGCCGAGCCCGGTCGGGTTGTGGCCGAGCGCGCCGTCGAGTCGCTCGAGCCGGCGCAGCGTGGGGGCACCGGTCTCCGGTCGGCGCAGGGTGATATAGCCGAAGCCGATGTCCGTGACGCCGCGTGACGCGAAGTCGTCGAGCCACGCGGTGTAGAGCCGGTCGAATTCTGGCGTGCGGGGCAGGATGCCGCCGTCGCGGATCCAGGTCTCCGCGTAGAGCGCCGCGTCCTGCACCTCCCGCTCGACGATCCACGCGTCCAGGCCGGTGCCGTCGAGCCATTTGCCGACCCGGTCGAATGCGTCACCTCCGTCGCGGTACTCCCAGTTGCCGAGCAGCTGAGCGATGCCGCCCGGGGCGAGTCGCTCGGCCGCCCCGGCGATGACGGATGCCACGAGGTCGTCGCCCTCGAGCCCGCCGTCCCTGTACTCATACGACGGAACGTCTGCGGCCCTCGGCGTGATCACGAACGGCGGGTTCGACAAGATACGGTCGAAGGTCTCGCCCGCGACGGGCTGATAGAGGCTGCCGAGCCGGAACTCGATTCGCGTGACGCCGTTGAGCTCGGCGTTGAGGGCGGCGAGCTCGAGGGCGCGCGGGGAGATGTCTGTCGCGACGACCCTCGTGGCGTGCCGTGCCGCGTGCAGCGCCTGGATGCCGCAGCCCGTGCCGAGGTCGAGCACCGAGCGCGCCGGGGTGCCGACGCTGAGGCCCGCGAGTGTGACCGACGCCCCGCCCACTCCGAGCACGTGCCCCTCAGGCACGGCGTGGCCGAGGGCCGCCTCGCCGGGGTCGGACGCGATCCACCAGCTTCCCTCACCGAGCTCGTCGACGAACGCGTGCGGCCGCAGGTCGACGAGGGGGCGATAATCGTCGATCCACCGCGCGACGAGCCTCAGCGTCATGGCACCGTCGGCGCCGAGACTCGGCAGCGCGCGCTCGAGCTCGCGGTGCGACACGGGCAGGCCGAGCACGAACAGCCACGCAAGGTCGGCGAGGCCTGTGCCCCGCCCCGCCATCGCTCGTATCGCCGGTTGACGGTGTCCTCGGCGTAGTGCCGCCGCGGCATCCGCGCCCCACAGCCCCTCGATGTGTTCGACAGTGAATGACGAGGCGAAGAGGTCGTCGCGAAGCCGGGCGATGAGTGCAGAAGTCACTTGTGCAATTCAACCCCATGCGCGCCGCGCCCGGTACTGCGGCGGGCGCGCCGCGCCTATGCGGCGCCGAGCGGCCAGGAGCCGAAGAAGGGACTGTCTTCGAGGTTTTCGAGCAGGCTCGCCGCGTCGTCGTAGACCGCGATCGCCCCGGCCTCAAGCAGCTCGGCGGCGCCGAGTCCGCCGCTGCGCACGCCGACGGATGCCACGCCCGCGGCCCCGGCCGCCTTCATGTCCCACGCGGCGTCGCCCAGCATGATCGCCTGCCAGGGCTCGAGGCCGACGGTCTCGAGAGCCGCGTGGATGATGTCCGGTTCCGGCTTGGCGCTTTCGACGTCGGAGGCCGACGTCATTGCGGCGACGACGTCGTCGAGGTCGAGCACCCCGCGGAGAATCTCGAGCTCGTCCTCTGGTGCCGACGTGGCGAGCACCACCCGCAGACCGCGGTCGGTGAAGGCCATGATCAGTTCCCTCGCGCCGGTGATCGGCCGCAGCGAATCGGATGCCTCGAGGTAGTACCGCTTGTGCAGGTCTTTCGCCTCGTCGCCCACGCGACCCGCCTCGTCGCCGAGCAGGGCGTCAATGAGCTTGCCCGAATCCATTCCCAGTGCCCGATGGATGCGCCAGGTGTCGCTGGGCACCTCCACCTCGGCGAGAGCCTTCGCCCAGGCCGCGATGTGGGCGTAGTTCGAATCGACGAGGGTCCCGTCGATGTCGCACAGCACGGCACGAATATCGTTTCTTTGCTCATTTTCAGCCATGCCCGTGAGCCTAGAGCTGATTTTTCCCGTTCGCCAAGGGTTGACTCGACGACAACCACACGGCCACCGCCAGCGCAACCCGTTGCCCGTGCGCAGACGCCAAATTAACGTCGAGGGCAGTCGTGGATGCGAGAAGGAGAGCAATGTCAGGCAAGACAGAGGGCCGTTCGGCCGAGCGCGAGCGGCAGTCCCCGTCGCCCGACGATCCGCGCAAGCCAGATACACCGGACGACATCCCGGGGCCGGGCTGGAAGTACATCGCGCGCA
>JAODAY010000379.1 GCA_025463665.1 Microbacteriaceae bacterium | reverse complement strand
CAAGAGCGGCTTCGTCACCGTCGGGAGCAAACGCTTCGCGCTCGGCGGCAAGTGGGAAGACGACTTCGTTCGCGCGCTCGAACTCTGATCGTCAGGCGTCGCCGAGGTCGAGAACGATCTTGCCCCGGGTGTGGCCGGTCTCGAGCGCCCGGTGCGCGTCGGCCGCGGCATCCAGCGAGAAGACCTCGTCGACGAAGACGTGCAGGTCGCCGGATTCGAGCAGGCGCGTGATGACGGCGAGGGTCGAGCCGTCAGGCGCCACCTTGTAGCTCGTTGCGCGCAGCCCGGCCGCCGTCGCGTCGTCGATGAAGCTCGGCCAGCTGCCCGTCGGGGCGTTGACGATGAGCCCGCCGCGCCGCACAACCGCGAGCGAGCGCGTGCCGGTGTCGTCGTGCACGTTGCCGATGAGGTCGACGACGACGTCGACGCTGTCCACGACCTCTTCGAACCGATGGCTCGTGTAATCCACGGCCTCGTTCGCGCCGAGCTCCTGCAGCCAGTCGAGGTTGCGCGCCGACCCCGTAGCGATGACGTGCGCGCCGAAGAAGCGCGCGAACTGCACGGCGAAGTGGCCGACCCCGCCCGCGCCCGCGTGAATGAGCATGCGCTGCCCTTCGTGCGCCTTGGCCACATCGACCACCATGCCCCACGCCGTGAGGGCGGCGAGCGGCACAGCTGCCGCCTGCACGTGGCTGAGGTTGCGGGGCTTGCGTGCGACGCTGAGGCTGCTGACGGCGACGATATCGGCGTAGCTGCCGCCGAAGCGGGGAAAGCCGGTCATGCCGTACACCTCGTCGCCGACCTTGATCGGGTGCGCCTCGTACGGCGTCTTGAGCACGACGCCGCTGAAGTCGTTGCCGAGAATCGTCGGGTACTCGCCGATGGCCGGGGTCACGCCGCGCCCAGCGCGGGTCTTCGCATCGATCGGGTTGACGCCGGCGGCCAGCACCCGCACGAGGAACTCGGAATTGACGGTCACCGGGGTGTCCACGTTTGCCAGTCGCAACTGGTCAGGGCCCCCGGGGGCATCTATCAGGATGGCTCGCATCGTTGTCATCTCCTGGCCTTCCCGCCGCGCTGCATGACGTCAAGTAAACGGGAAGAATGAGTCGGCGGGGTTACGGACACGTCACCTCGGTGCAAACAGTGCGGCCGGACGGTCACCGGCGCATGACCTGGAGCATCTTGTTGGCGAGCCCGACGAGCATGTGGATCTCGTTGTCGTCGCGCTCGATCCACTGGCACCGTGGCTCCACATCCACCGGCACGAAGTCGCGGTGCTGCTCCCAGACGAGCAGGGTGCGCTCGGCGCCGAGCACGTACTGCTGCCACCAGATCTGGCGCAGGTAGGAGCGGGGAACGCTTCTCCACAGCGACGACGTGGTCTTGATCTCCGCGAGCACGACAGCGCCGTCGATGACCGCGACACCGTCGGGGGTTGCGAGGTGCGACCGCTCGTCGTGGGCGTGGAACAGCGCGGAGCTCGGGGCGATGCTGTGGATCGACTGCACCCACTTCGCGATCTCTGGCTCACGCGCGTTGCCGTGGTCGGTGTAGGCGTTTCCGCCGAAGTGAGAACCGTGCAGCTTGTCCCACGCGACGGCGGCGACGGAGCTCTCGGTGGCCAGCCGCGCGACGTCGGTGGCCGTGACGCCGGTGCTCCTCGCCCGCAACCACGCGACGCGGTCGCTCGAATTCGCGAGGATGCGATCGCGGTGATCCGGCGCCGGTTCGTCCCATAGGGACAGGGTCGGCTGCATGAATCTCACTGTTCTATTCTGCATCGCCCAGCGACGCCGGACCGCACCGCGCCACAGCGAAAATCCGTCCGGTGCACAGGCAATGCATAGGAACTACCCAATAATGGGAACCATGACCATCGAGCCCCGATTTCGCCAGACCTCGGCGGCGCACCAGCAGCCGCGCCTCACACGCGTCGACGGAACGCCCATCCGCGTCGTAGTCGTCGACGACGAGGACTCGCTCACCGATCTCCTCTCGATGGCGCTGCGGTATGAGGGCTGGGAGGTCAAGGCCGCGGCCGACGGACGGACCGCCATGGCACTCACGCGCGAGTTCCGTCCCGACGTGATCGTTCTCGACATCATGCTGCCCGACATCGACGGGCTCCAGGTGCTCAGTCGCCTGCGCGCCGACGGGATCACGACCCCGATCCTGTTTCTCACGGCGAAGGACTCCCTCGATGACCGCATCGTCGGCCTCACGGTTGGCGGAGACGACTATGTCACGAAGCCGTTCAGTCTTGAGGAGCTCGTAGCCCGTCTGCGCGGTCTCATTCGCAGGTCCTCCCTCGTCGTCAATGAGAGCGACGACTCGTTCCTCGAGATCGGCGACCTCAGCCTCGATGAGGAGAGCTACGAGGTGCGCCGGGCCGGGCAGATCGTCGAGCTCACCGCCACCGAGTTCGAGCTGCTGCGGTTTCTCATGCGCAACCCTCGTCGCGTGATGAGCAAGAGCCAGATCCTCGACCGCGTGTGGAGCTACGATTTCGGCGGCCGCTCGAGTGTCGTCGAGCTCTACATCTCCTACCTGCGCAAGAAGATCGACTCGCTCGGCGAACCCATGATCCACACCGTGCGCGGCGTCGGCTACGTCCTGAAGCCGGCGAACTGATGGCGCGCGGCCGCGCCCGCTGGACACTTCGTCGTCGGCTCGTCATCGGAATTGTGGCGCTGCTGGCCGCCGTGAGCATCGCCATCGGCGTGGTGAGCGTGCTCGCGCTGCGCAGTTCGCTCGTCGCGGGCCTCGACGACGAGGTCAGCTCGGCGAGCAACCGTTTCCAGGGGGTCGCGGAGCGGCCACGGGAGGCGCCCGGCGGCGGCGGCGGGCCGAGAGCGGGCGACATCCTGCCCTTCGCCGGCATGCCG
>JAODAY010000215.1 GCA_025463665.1 Microbacteriaceae bacterium | reverse complement strand
ATACACTCAGGGTATGCGCCACCTCTTCGATCCGCCTGCACGGGTGCTGCGGCATCCGCTCGGTCACTGGGTCGACCCGGCCGCGGCGTGGGCCTGCCTGCTGCCCGACGAGCCGCACAGCTTCTGGCTCGACGGCGGCGCCGACGGCGTCGGCTACCTCGGCGCCGGATCCCGCACTCTCACCGGCGACGACGCCTCGGTGCTCGAGCGGTTGCGGGCCGACATCGCCGAGAACCGGGTGACGGATGCCGCGTCCGACGGTTTCGCCCTCGGCTGGGTCGGCTGGCTGGGGTACGAGCTGCGCGCCTCGACCCTCGGTGGAGTGGTGAGCCACCCCGCGAGGCACCCGAACGCCGCACTCATGTTCGCCGACCGCGCGCTCGAGTTCGACCCTCGGCGGCGAACCGTCACGCTGCTCGCCCTCGACCCCGCCGGAAACGGCAGTGGAAGCGTCAGTAGCGGCGCCAGTGGTGGCGGCGCCTGTGGCGGATCCTGGCCGCCCGAGCTGGCGCGATGGCGCGCGGCAACGATCGCGGCGCTTGAGGGAGCGTCAGCCGACGCACCCGCGGCCCGGCCCGCGCCCGCTACCGCAACCACTACAGCAACAGCAACAGCAACAGCAACAGCAACCGCACTCGCGCCGCCACCCGCCGTCCGCTGGGCCCACGACGACGCCGCCTACCTCGGGATGATCGCCGAGTGCCAGCGCGCCATCCGTGCCGGCGACGCCTATCAGTTGTGCCTCACCAACGGGGCCACCGTCGCCGTCACCCCCGACCCGTTCCAGACCTACCTCGCGCTGCGCGCGTCGAGCCCCGCACCCTACGGCGGACTCGTTCGCTTCGGCGATGTCTCGCTGCTCAGCGCCTCGCCCGAGCGGTTCCTGTCGGTGTCCTCCCGCGGCGAGGTCGAGTCGCGTCCGATCAAGGGAACCCGGGCGCGCGGTGCAACCGCGGCAGAGGACGCTGTGCTGCGTGCGGAGCTGCTCGCGAGCGACAAGGAACGCGCCGAGAACCTCATGATCGTCGACCTCATGCGCAACGACATCGGGCGAGTCAGCGAGATCGGCTCGGTCACGGTGCCTGCGCTGTTCGAGGTCGAGAGCTACCCCCACGTGCACCAGCTCGTCAGCCGCGTGCGGGGCACGCTGCGCGCGGGGCTCGACGGACTCGACGCCGTCGCGTCGTGTTTTCCGGCCGGGTCGATGACAGGAGCGCCCAAGCGCAGCGCCACCGAAATCCTCGACCGGCTCGAGGGGAGGCCGCGCGGCATCTACTCGGGCGTCTTCGGCTACCTCGCACTAGACGGGCGCGTCGACCTCGCGATGGTCATCCGCAGCATCGTGCTCGACCCCGCCGGCGCCACGATCGGCGCGGGCGGGGGCATCACGACGCTCTCGGTTCCAGAGGAAGAGGTCGCCGAGGTGAAGCTCAAGGCCGCCGCGCTGCTGCGCGTGCTCGGCGTTCAGCCGGCCTGACCGCTCACACGAACGTCTCGGCGAGCAGTCTGAGGCACGCTGTCCACGCCTCGTCTGCCCGCCTTCTTGCGTCATCCTCGGCGACCGGATCCAGGATCTCGAATCCGGTCTCCCGAACGATGAGTCGACACCCCGCCGGGGTCGGGCTCAGGATGAACTCCACGAGGGTGCTGTTGGCCGGTGTCGGATTCGTCTCCGGCTCCGTCGCGAGCCGATAGCAGAAGCGGTGCGGATGCTCCGCGTGCTCGACCACGCCAAGATACGTGCCGTGTTCCGGCCAGTTCAGCCGCACGGCCGAACCAGGCGCGGCCGCGAACTCGGCACCCCCGTGCGCGTACACCCGCGCGAATTCCGCCGGATCGGTCAACGTCTGCCACACCCGCTCGACCGGAACCGCCAGGTCGACGATGCGTTCGACGCCGCTCATCTGCGCTCCAGGAGCGCGATGGCTCTGGTGCGGGTTTCGGTGTCTGGCATGAGTGCTCCCTGGGGCTGTGCTGCTTGGCCCCTACAACGCTCGTACGCGCCTCTCGCGCGCGCAAGAGGGATGACCGCGCGGCGACCGGCGAAGTATCGGTAATCTTGACAGTTGGGCCGTCCCCGCGTTTCGGGGCAAGCGAACCGAAGCAGACCGGCCTCCTTCCCGCAATGAATTGAGAATCCGTGGCACACGAGTACCCAGAAGACGCCCCCGAGTACGACATCTCGGCAATCCAAGACAAGTGGTTGCCGGTGTGGGACGAGCTGAAGCCCTTCTCCTCGAGCAACGAAGACGACAAGCGTCCGCGCAAGTACGTGCTCGACATGTTCCCGTACCCCTCCGGCGACCTGCACATGGGACACGCGGAGGCCTACGCCCTCGGCGACGTCATCGCCCGGTACTGGCGTCAGCAGGGTTTCAACGTGCTGCACCCCATCGGGTGGGACTCATTCGGCCTTCCCGCCGAGAACGCCGCCATCAAGCGCGGCATCGACCCGCGCGAGTGGACCTACGCCAACATCGAGCAGCAGAAGGTCTCGATGCGTCGCTACGCGGCATCGTTCGACTGGGAACGCGTGATCCACACGAGCGACCCCGAGTACTACAAGTGGAACCAGTGGCTGTTTCTCGAGATGTTCAAGAAGGGCCTCGCCTACCGCAAGGACTCCTGGGTCAACTGGGACCCGGTAGACCAGACGGTGCTCGCCAACGAGCAGGTTCTCGCCGACGGCACGTCGGAGCGCTCGGGCGCCATCGTGGTCAAAAAGAAGAAGACCCAGTGGTACTTCAAGATCACCGACTACGCCGACCGCCTGCTCGACGACCTCAACCAGCTCGAGGGCAAGTGGCCGAGCAAGGTGATCGCGATGCAGCGCAACTGGATCGGCCGCTCCGTCGGTGCAGACGTCGACTTTGTCATCGAGAACCGCGACGAACCCGTCACAGTGTTCACGACGCGTCCCGACACCCTGTTCGGTGCGACCTTCATGGTCGTCGCGCCCGACTCCGACCTCGCCGCCGAGCTCGTCTCGACCGCGAGCGAGGAGACGAGGGCGAACTTCGCCGCCTACCTCGAGTTGATCCAGAAGAACACCGAGATCGAACGACAGGATGCCACGCGCGAGAAGACCGGCGTGCCGCTGGACCGCATCGCCGTGAACCCGGTGACCGGTGAGCGCATGCAGATCTGGGCGGCCGACTATGTGCTCGCCGACTACGGACATGGCGCAGTCATGGCCGTGCCCGCGCACGACCAGCGCGACCTCGACTTCGCAATGAAGTTCGACCTGCCCGTGCGCGTCGTCGTCGACACCAACGCCCCCGTAACGACGTCGATCCCGGTGCTCGACATCGACGAGAACGGCCAGGCGATCCTGCCAGACGACCTCCCGCCGCTCGACCCCAAGTCGACGGGCGAGGCGCTGCACGGCGACGGACGCTTGATCAACTCGGGCGCGCTCGACGGCCTCAGCCGCGGTCACGCGATCAAGAAGGTCATCGAGATCATGGAGGCGGCAGGCAACGGTCGCGCCGCGAAGACGTATCGCCTGCGCGACTGGCTCATCAGCCGCCAGCGCTACTGGGGCACGCCGATCCCGATCATCCACGGCGCCGACGGCGAGCTCATGCCGGTGCCCGTCGACCAGCTGCCCGTCGTTCTGCCGCCCACGGCGGGCCTCGACCTGCAGCCCAAGGGGCAGAGCCCGCTCGGCGCCGCGGAGGACTGGGTCAACGTTCCCGACCCTCGCGACGGCAGCGCCGCGCTTCGCGACCCCGACACGATGGACACCTTCGTCGACAGCTCGTGGTACTTCCTGCGCTTCCTCAACCCGAACGACGCCACGCAGGCGTTCGACCCAAGGGAGGCCGAGAAATGGGCACCCGTCGACCAGTACGTCGGCGGCGTCACGCACGCGATCTTGCACCTGCTCTATGCGCGCTTCATTACCAAGGTGCTCTTCGACCTCGGCCACGTCTCGTTCACCGAGCCGTTCAGCGCGCTGCTCAATCAGGGCATGGTCCTCATGGAGGGCTCCGCCATGAGCAAGAGCAAGGGCAATATCGTCAAACTCTCCGAGCAGCTCGATGAGCACGGCGTCGACGCGATCCGCCTGACAATGGCATTCGCGGGCCCGCCCGAGGACGACATCGACTGGGCAGACGTATCGCCCGCGGCATCTGCGAAGTTCCTCAAGCGCGCCTGGCGGCTCGCTACAGACGTCACCTCGACGCCTGACGTGCTGTGGAAGGGCGGCGATGCCGCGCTGCGTCGGCAGACGCACCGCTTGCTCGCCGACGGACCGGGGCTCGTTGAGGCGTTCAAGTTCAACGTGCTCGTCGCGCGCATCATGGAGCTTGTCAACCTCACCCGCAAGACGATCGACACGGGTGCGGGTCCGGCGGATGCCGCGGTGCGCGAGGCCACGGAGGCCATCACTGTGGCCCTCAGCCTGTTCGCGCCGTACACCGCCGAGGAGATGTGGGAGACCCTCGGCCACGAGCCGACCGTCGCCCTCGCGCGCTGGCGCAAGGCTGACCCGACGCTCCTCGTCGAGGAGTCCGTCACCGCCGTCGTGCAGGTCAACGGCAAGGTGCGCGACCGCCTCGAGGTGTCGCCGAAGATCAGCGCCGACGACCTCGAGTCGCTCGCGCGGGGCTCGGCGGCCGTCATCCGCTCGGTCGGCGACAAGGAGATCGTGAACGTGGTCGTGCGCGCCCCCC
>JAODAY010000183.1 GCA_025463665.1 Microbacteriaceae bacterium | reverse complement strand
CCCGACGCGGCGGTGTGGACGGGCGCCAACGTCGGCGCCGACGTGTACGCCCGGGCCGCCGCCGATCCGGTGGGGTTCTGGGAGGAGCAGGCCGGCCGCCTCGACTGGGCTGAGCGCTGGCACACCGCGCACACCTGGGCACCGGCGGTGCCCGACGGGGACGGGCTCAACGACGACGGCACGCCCGTGCTCACGATCCCCCGCGCCGAGTGGTTCGCGGGCGGAAGGCTCAACGCCGCCGTCAACTGCGTCGACCGGCACGTCGCGGCCGGGCGCGGCGACCGGGTCGCGATCCACTTCGAGGGCGAACCCGGCGACACGGAGACCATCACCTACGCCGACCTCGAACGTCGGGTGGCGCGCGCCGCGAACGCTCTCACCGGGCTCGGCGTCGTCGCGGGCGACCGCGTGGTCGTCTACCTGCCGGTCATTCCCGAGACCATCGTCATCACCCTTGCCATCGCGCGCCTCGGCGCCATCCACTCCCTCGTCTTCGGCGGCTTCTCGGCCGAAGCGCTGCGCTTCCGGGTGGAAGACACCGGCGCGAAACTGCTCGTAACCTCCGACGGCCAGTTCCGCCGGGGCGCCGCCGTCGCCGTGAAGGCGAACGCCGACGCGGCGGTCGCCGGGAACGCGAGGATCGAGCACGTGCTCGTGGTGCGGCGCACGGGCGACCTGACGCCCGACCTGCCGTGGACGGCCGGCCGGGATGTCTGGTGGCACGACGTCGTCGACGTGGCATCCGACGTGCATGAGGCCGAATTCTTCGACGCCGAGACGCCGCTGTTCATCATCTACACCTCGGGCACGACGGGAACGCCGAAGGGCGTCGTGCACACCACCGGCGGCTACCTCACGCAAGCCTCGTGGAGCCACTGGGCGCACTTCGACGCCAAGCCGCACGACGTCTACTGGTGCACCGCCGACCTCGCCTGGGTCACCGCCCACACCTACGTGCTCTACGGACCCTTCTCGAATGGCGCCACCTCGGTGATCTACGAGGGCACGCCCGCGTCGCCCCACACCGGGCGGCATTTAGAGATCATCGAGCGCTACGGCGTGACCACGTACTACACGGCGCCAACCCTCATACGCACCCTCATGACGTGGTTTCCCGACGGGGTGCCCGAGAGGTGGGACCTCTCGAGCATCCGGTTGCTGGGCAGCGTCGGCGAGTCGATCAACCCGGCGGCGTGGCTCTGGTTCCACGAGCACATCGGGGCAGGCACGGCACCCGTCGTCGACACCTGGTGGCAGTCCGAGACCGGCGCGGCGATCGTCGCGCCGCTGCCCGGCGTGACCGCGCTCAAGCCCGGCTCGGCAACCGTCGCCTCACCGGGCGTTACGGTGCGAATCGTCGACGACGCCGGCGACGACACGGCGCCGGGCGAGCACGGGCTCATCGTCATCGACGGAACCTGGCCCGCCATGGCGCGCACGGTATGGGGCAACCCCGAGCGCTACCGCGACTCCTACTGGGCGCGCTTCGCAGACCGGGGGTACTTCCTCGCCGGCGACGGAGCGCGCGTCGACGACGACGGCTACGTCTGGCTGCTCGGCCGCATCGACGACGTCATCAACGTATCCGGACACCGCCTGTCGACCATCGAGATCGAGTCGGCCCTCGTCGCCCATCCCGCCGTCGGTGAGGCCGGAGTGGTGGGCGTGCACGACGCCACGACGGGGCAGGCCATCGCGGCATTCGTGATCCCGAGTCGCCCCGTGAGCGATGGCGACGCGGCGGATCCGACCTACTGGGCGGCCCTCGAGGCCGAACTCTCGGCCACGCTGCGTGCGCACGTGGCCCACCAGATCGGGCCGATTGCGAGGCCCCGCGAGATCATCGTCGTGCCCGACCTGCCGAAGACCCGCTCGGGAAAGATCATGCGTCGCCTGCTCGGCGACCTCGTCGACGGCCGCGTGCTCGGCGATACGACATCGCTGCAGGATGACACGGTGCCCGCCGCGCTCGGCGAAATTCTGCAGCACCGGCCGGAACGAGCGAGACCGACCGTGTGACGCTGTGTTTCGGCCCCGCTGGCTGACTCGCGGCCCGGCGCACGAGGATGAGGACATGGCCAAACAGATTCGTTTCAACGCTTTCGACATGAACTGCGTCGCTCACCAGTCCTCGGGACTGTGGCGCCACCCGGACGATCAGTCATGGCGCTACAAAGACCTCGCCTACTGGACCGACCTCGCGAAGCTCCTCGAACGAGGCCACTTCGACGGCATCTTCATCGCCGACGTTCTCGGCACCTACGACGTCTATGGCGGGTCGAACGAGGCCGCCATTCGTCATGGCGCCCAGGTGCCGGTCAACGACCCGGTGCTGCTCGTCTCGGCGATGGCGTCGGTGACCGAGCATCTCGGCTTCGGCATCACCGCCGGCACCGCCTATGAGCACCCGTACCCCTTCGCCCGCCGCATGTCGACGCTCGACCACCTCACCCGGGGCCGCGTCGGCTGGAACGTCGTGACCGGCTACCTGCCCTCCGCCGCCCGCAACATGGGCCATGAGGACCAGCTCGAACACGACGACCGCTACGACGTGGCCGACGAGTACCTCGAGGTGCTCTACAAGCTGTGGGAGGGCTCGTGGGAGGATGACGCGGTCATCCGCGACCGCGAATCCGGTGTCTTCACCGACCCGGCCAAAGTGCACGAGATCGGGCACGCCGGTAAGAACT
>JAODAY010000179.1 GCA_025463665.1 Microbacteriaceae bacterium | reverse complement strand
CGCTACGCAACTCCGGCTGCCGCGGCGATCGAGGAGCGCGCCAGGGCGTGGATCCTGGACCTGCTCGGCCTCCCCGCCACGAGTTCGGTCGGATTCACCACCGGCGGCACCATGGCGAACTTCGTCGGGCTGGCATCCGGTCGAGGCGCAGTTCTCGAAGCCGCCGGCTGGAACGTCAACCGCGACGGCCTGACCGGTGCACCGGGGGTGACCGTGCTGGCGGGCGCCGAGGTGCACAGTTCGGTCGGGCTGGTTCTGCGCTACCTGGGACTGGGGGAGCCGACGCTGGTTGCCTCCGACGACCAGGGGCGGATTCGGCTCGATGCCCTGGCCGACGCACTGGAGACGGTCTCCGGCCCGGTGATCGTCGCTCTCCAGGCCGGCAACCTGCACTCCGGCGCCTTCGGCTTGTGGGCGACGGCGAGCCCGCGCTGGGCCGGCGCTCTCGACGGGCTCGCTACGGCCGACTCCTGGGCGACGGACGCCCACAAGACCCCCAACGTGCCCTACGACTGCGGCGTCGCGATCGTGGCGCGCGCGGGCGCGGCGCAGTCGGCATTCACCGCGCACACCAGCTACTTCATACGGGATGCCGCCGGCGTCGTAGACCCGATGGACCGGGTTCCAGAGCTCTCGAGGCGGTCGCGCGGCATTCCGGTGTGGGCGGCGCTCCGCTCGCTCGGGCGCAGCGGCACGGTGGCGCTGATCGAGGGCCTCGCGGCCAACGCGCGCTCCCTCGCCGAGGGGTTGTCGTCCATCGCCGGGGTGGAGGTGCTCAACGACGTCGTCTTCACCCAGATCTCCGTGGCGTTCGGTTCGAACGAGCGAACTAGGGCCGTCACCCAGGCGCTGATCGACGATGGCGTGGTGTACTCACCCGTCCAGCGGCAGCGCGCTCTGCTGGTCCTGCAGGTACGCGAGCACCGCCGCGACCCGCCTGTGCACGTGCCGCTCGTCGGAGAGGCCGAGCTAGATGAACACCGACGAGGTGTACTTCTCGATCGACGACTCGGACAGGTGCAACTCCTGGCCCACCGCCGCGTTGGTGCGACCCTGCGCGATGAGGGCCAGCACATCGCGCTCCCGGTCGGTGAGATCGGCCAGTCGCGACGACGATCGCCCGGCATGCACGAGGGATGCCACGACGTCGGGGTCTATGCGTGAGCCGCCCGCTGCCACCTCCCTGACCGCGTCGAGCAGCGCCCGGGGATCGCCGATGCGCTCCTTGAGCAGGTAGGCCATCCCGGCCGTGCCATCGCGCAACAGGTCCATCGCGTAGGCGGCGTCGTTGTACTGCGACAGCACGACGATGCCGACGCTCGCGTGTTTCTCACGAATGCGATGCGCGGCCTCGATGCCCTCGGTGTTGTGGCCGGGCGGCATCCGTATGTCGGTCACGACCACGTCGGGTCGTTCCCGGTCGACGACGAGCTCGAGTTCCGTCGCGTCACCGACCACGGCGATGACGTCGATCGAGCCGTCGCTGAGGAGCGCGCGCCGCACGCCCTCCCGCACCAGGTAGTGGTCGTCGGCGACGACGACCCGCAGCCGCCCGGTCATCGGCGGCGGCCTTCGCGGGGGAGCGGCAACTCGGCCACGACGGTGGTGCCCGCGCCGAGCGCGGAGTCGACGCGGAGCGCGCCGCCGACCGCGGCGACCCTGTCGCGCAGGTTCGCAAGGCCCGTGCCCCGTGCCGCTGCGGTGTCGAATCCGGTGCCGTCGTCGCGCACGCGCACGATGAGCCGGTCGCCGTTCTCGCGCAGTTCGACGTCGAGTCGGGAGGCCCGGCCGTGCTTGAGAGCGTTGGCGAGACCCTCGGCGATCGTGAAGTACGCGGCCCCCTCGAGGGCGTCGGGAAGACGCAGCGCGCGCAGCGAGGCATCCGCTCGAATGGACACCGGAAGGGGATGCCGGCCCGCGAGCGTCTCGATCGCCACCAGCAGTCCTCGGTCGCTGAGCACCGAAGGGTGGATGCCCTGCGCGAAGTCGCGCAGGTCCGCGAGCACACGGCGCAGGCCCTCCTGCATCGCCTCGATGTCGTCGCCGACGGCCTCCGGGTGGTGCTCGAACTCCTGGCGCGCGTGTCCGGCCAGCCCGATGAGCGAGGTGAGATCCTGCTGCACGCCGTCGTGGATGTTCCGCTCGATGCGACGGCGCTCCTGCTCCTGGGCGTGCACAATGCGCGCGCGTGAGGTTCGCAGCAGCGCTGCCTGGTCCTCGAGCTCCTCCTTGAGGCGCACGTTGCGCACGGCCATTCCGGCCTGCCGCGCAAACGTCTCAAGAATGCCCGTGTCGGCCGGGGTGAGATGGCCCGACCGTTTGGGGCCGCACTCGATGAGCCCGATCCGCTCGCCGTCCACCTCGATCGGCACGGTAAGCGCCGGTTGTCGGTCGGGGTTCGACGGCTCGGCGTCACCGCCACTGGAGAGCAGCCGCACCCGAGCCCAGCGGAGCCCCATGCCGTCTTCCAGCGTCGCGCGCATGCGCGGCAGCAGGGTGTCGAGATCGAGGGTGTCGGCCAGCGAATCGCCGAGACCCACGACGAGCTGGGTGGGGTCGGTCTTCGCGCCGAACACCCAGCGGTCGGCGAGCCTTTCGAGCCGGGTGCGCACCGGTTGGAAGGCGATGGCCGCGATCAGCGCGATTGCCACGGCCCAGCCGACGGGCAGCAGCGTTCCCGCGGCAGCGCCCGCGGTCGCCGCGACGATCAGGTAGACGAGGGCGATCGACGTCCACAGCAGGCCGTAGACGATGGAGCGGCGCACGACCCGGTCCACGCTCAGGCCCGCCGGCTGCAGAATGCCCACGGCGGGCGCGACCATGAAGCAGACGACCACGGCCGCCCCGCACAGCGACACAATGACGTCGGCGTCGCCGGTGAGCAGCAGCTGTGCGACGACCGGAATCGGCAGGAGCGCGACCGGCGCGAGCAGCCAGCGCATCGGTCGACGCGCGGGTGCGTCGGCTGACCGGTATCGCAGCACGAGCAGCACGGCGCCGACGAGTATCACCGCCAGCGCCGAGACGTCGACCAACCCGCTCACCACCTGCGCATCGAGGCTCACGACAGGAATCTTGAACGGGTTCACCATCGGCGGGTCATCCTCGAGCCGCAACGGGTTGACGACGGTCGGGCTGCAGGCGAGCAGCACGACCGGAATCGCGAAGGCGAGCCAGGTCAGCCGCAGCGTCACTCGCTCGTAACGACGGTGCACGAGGCCATCCGGGAACAGTCCGAGCACGTGGGCGACGCCGATTGCGGGCAGCAGGGACACCCATTGCAGCGCGAGGTTCCACAGCGCGATCGACCCGGCGGTCGCGCCGGAAGCGAGTTGCAATTCGAGCAGCCAGAGCACGACGTCCTGCGCAGCGATCACGGACCCGATGGCCAGCCACAGGGCGAGCGGATGCCGCGGCATCCGTATCAAGACAACCGAAGTAATGGCGATCGAGGCCCCGTAGACCAGCATCCACGGCAGCAGATAGAGCGGGTACCGGGGGAGGCCCACCGCCGCGACGACCACCAGGCTGACGGTGCTCACCCCGACGATCGCCCACGCCACGTCGCGGCGCACGACGGCGGCGACGCTCACACCCCCGCGCGTCGGGAGGCCGGGCGTGTTGCGAGACACCGCACTCATGGCCATAGCCCCTCCATGATGGACCCTCCAGGGCGCGGCCGACCGGAGGATTGCCATCGAATGGATTGCGGTATTCCCCCATCGACTCTCGGGCCAGCACGATGCCGCCGACATCCTCGACGCCCGTAACGTGCTGCGCAATTGAAGAAGCCGCCATGCGCACTGCGACGGCCAGACGAGAGGAGCACACCATGGCTGTTATGGATAGATCCGGGGCCGTGAGCGCTGGCACGGGGCAGCGCCACATAAGCGCAATGGACAGGATCGGAGCGTTGAGCGGGGTTGCGTATGTCGTGTTCGCCAACCTCGGTGGCGCGCTGGTCGGTGAGGGCTCTGCCGATGCGGAGTCGCCCGGACAGCGCATTCTCGACGAGCAACAGAGACTCGCCGACAGCCCGCTCACCAACGTGGCGTTTGCGGTGATTCTTCTCGCGCAGCTTGCACTCATCGTGTTCGTTGGGTACGTGTGCTCGCGCGTGCGTGACGCCGGGTGGTTCGCGAATACGGCGCTCGTCGGAGGGGCAGCCGCGCTCTTCGCGAATCTCCTCTCGCTGTCGACCGTGAGCGCCATCTTCATCCTTCGGGACGACATGTCACCTGAGCTGGCCCGGGCGTTGACAGCCGTCGATGGAGCCGGACACCTGATGCAACTCCTGCCGTTGGGAGTCTTCGTGCTGTTCGCTTCCGCCGCGGCGCTCGTGACCGCAACGCTCGGACGGGTGCTGAGTTGGGCAGGCATCGTAGTCGGGGCAACGTGCATTGTCGGGCTCGCGGCAACCGGGATTCCGAGGGACGAGAACCTCTTCATCTGGCCGTTCCTCCTGTTCCTCGTGTGGACCCTGGTGATCAGCCTCCGGCTCGGTTTCGCCCGGAGCCACACGTCGGAGCCGGCACCGGTTGCGGTGACGGAAAGTTGAGAGCCGCAGTCCCCGTCGGTGTCGGCGGGGACTGCGGTCGACTCGCGGCCCGGTTGACGCGCGGCCTGTGGAACGGTGACACTGCATCTGCAGCGTCATCGCGCACGGAGCTCTGGAGGCACTCGGCAAGGCAGAGCTGACCCACACCGCCCACAACAACACGATCCGCGCCATCTCCGGGTGAAACGCGTTCCTCGTGTTACACGTGATCCTCGTGTGAAACGTTGACCGATATCAGGGTGACGCCCATGTCGCCGATGCGCCTCAGCAGTCCGTGCAGCGCGGCCTGGTCGGCGACCGGTCCGGAGAGGGTGGTCGTTCCATCGCCCTCGTGGGTCACCGTGAGACCCTCCAACCAGTCGCTCCACCGGTGATCAAGCTGCCCCATGAGGCGGATCTCGTACCCGGCGGCGACGAGGGGCACGTCGTGTCGCTGTGCGTTCATGGTCTTCGCCGTCGTCGGGGGAGTCGGCCGGTTCAGACGGTGGCGGTCGCGTCGAGCGTCGACTCTTTCGCGTCAGGGCGCGGCGCGGGGGTCGTCGTGCGCAGGTCGGACCACAGGGAGTAGCCGAGCCAGATGAGGGCAAGCCCCATGGGGATCGCCGCCGCCCGTTCGAGCGTGTGCGGGAGCAGCGCCCCGGCCACGGGAGTGACTGCCGCCGTCGCCATCAGCAGGATGCTTGCTCCGCGCGACAGGACGCGCGCGCGAAGAATGGCGATGCCCAACAGGAGGGCGCCGCCGACGTAGAGCAGGCCTCCGACCTGGGGCAGAGCGGCGAGCGCACCGAGATCCGTTTCGGCTGGGCTCCGACCGAAGATGCCGACGAAGTCCACGGCGAGCTGACGGGAATCCCTCACGATCAACGGTGCGATGAAGGCTTCCGCGAAGTTGAACGCCGCCTGCAGAACGAAGAAGAACCCGAACATGAGGTAGCCGATGAGGCCGAGCACGCCGAGCTGTCTGATCTGGTGCAGGTAGATGCCCGCGAGGCCGATCATGCCGAGGACGGCCATGGCGAAGCTGAGGATGTGCACCGTCACCCAGGCCTGGGTGGTCAGGGACGCCACCACGTCGGCGGGGTGGATGAACTGGATGACGATGTAGAGGAGTCCCGACAGGGCGGCGGCGACGGCGGCGGCGCGGGTGAGGGTACGACTGGTGATGCTCATGATGGCTCCGATGTTCTGACTTGCCCCGGGCGGTTGCCTGAAGACGACCCGAATCTACGAAGGCATGTGGTGACGCGGCATCATCACATGGCATCACCGGGTGGTGATTGTGCGAACGGCTCAGATCAGACCCGCCGCTTCGGCGCGGCGCACGGCGGCACGGCGACTTGTCACGTCGAGCTTGGCGTAGATGTGCTGGGTGTGGGTGCGCATGGTGTTCAGCGAGACCGAGAGTGCGCGGGCTATCTCCGGGCCGGTCATCTCCGTGGCGAGGAGTCGCACGACGTGCAGTTCCCGCTCGCTCAGGGCCGAGGTGACCGGTAGCCCAGCCGCACCCGATCCCTCGGTCTGCCGGAGCGCCTGACTGAGCTGGCGAACATAGGCCGGTCGGATGCCAGCTCCGGCGGCGGCGCGGAGGAGCCTCAGCATCGGCGCGCCCTCGTCGAGAAAGAGCCGCACATAGCCCTCGGGCTCTGCGAGATCGAGCGCGCGTTCCAGCGGCGCGAGCGCCAGGTGGGTCTGATCCTGCAGCTCGAGCGCCACCGCCTGCAGAACGAGGATCTCGCCGGCGCTGCCGACTCGGCCGCCCGCTTCCGCCGCGTCGAGCAGCCGGGCCAGAAGCCCGATCGCCCGAGGTAGGGCGCCCGATGCAGGATCGGCCCGATGGTGCGCGATGAGCGCCCTCGCCAGCGTCATGTGCCCGAACTCCCGCAGGTATGTCAGCTCGTCTGTGTCGGACAGGCCCTGCTCGCTCATCCAGGCCTGGGCGTCGGTGAGGCGTCCCTGTTCGATCAGCACGCGCGCCCGCATGCCTCCGATCGGCCGCACCTCGGGAAAGAAGCCACGACGGTAGTGCTGCTCCGCTCCGGCGAGCAGCTCCACCGCGGCATCCAGGTCTCCCTCGGCCCTCCGCACCCCGGCCATCGCCACGAACCATCGATAGCGATGCTCATGGGAGGAAGCCCGCTCGCTCAGGGCTTCGCTGGCTGCCAGGTGTTCCAGTGCGCGGCCGAGCTCGTTGCGTTGCAGAAACACCTCGCTGATGCCGGCATGGAGGTCTGCGGTCGGTTCCCCGCCGCGGCACTCCTCGATCGCCTCGTGCAGTGCCGCGTCGTATGCGCGATGTATCTCGCGCAAGCGGCCGAGCGGAGTGAGCATGTCGGCCATCACCATCGTGGTGCTGAGCGCGTCGGTCAGATTGCCGGCCAGGCGCAGACTCGCGCCGCTCTGCTCGAAGGCACGGATGCCCGCCTCGATGTCGCCCCGTGCCCAGGAGGCAAGACCGAGCAGGCCGGCTGCTGCGCCCCGGCCCAGGTGGTCGTCAGGCGCCGTGAGGTCCATGGCCTGCTGCGCCCGGCGCTGAACGTCGGCCAGATCGCCGCGGCCCAGAGCCACGGCGGCGCGGTACAGGGCGATCGTCACGGGGAGGTTCCGCAGTTCATCGCTGGGCTCCGAGTCGTGCGCAGGCGTTCCGTCCGCGGCGACGAGAGACAGCATCCGTTGCGCCTCGGCCAGTTGCGGTTCGACGGCGTCGATGTCACCCGCGACGAGCGACGACCAGGCCGAGAACACGCCGAGCACGGGCCTTCGTCGGATGATGTCTCGCGGCAGCAGGGCCAGCCAGGTGAGGAGGGTGGCGTCCCGCCTGCTCTTGCGGATGCCGGAAATGCTCGCCTCGATCAGCCGGGCGGCCCCCGCGAAATCGGGCGCCGCAAGCGCGTGCTCCACCGCTTCCTCCGCGAACCCGTTGTTCGCGTACCACTGGCTCGCGAGACCGTGCAGAGCGGCCATCCGCCGCGGGCCATCCGCCAGCAGTCGGGAGCGGAGGACGTCGGCGAAGAGGTGGTGATACCGGTACCACTCGCGTCGGTCATCCAGCGGCACGACGAAGAGGTTGCCCCGTTCCAGCGACTCGAGCATCTCGGCGCTTCCGGTCTGCCCGGTCACGGCATCGCACAGCGGCCCGCTGAGCCGGTCGAGGACGGCGGTCTGATTCAGGAACTCGCGCACCGGAGGTGGCGTGCGCTGGAGCACCTCCTCGACGAGGTAGTCGATGACGAAACGGTGACTGCCCGCAAACGCGGTGATGAAGCCGGCGACGTCGGTGCGCTCCCGCATCGACAGCGCGGCCAGCTGGAGGCCGGCGACCCAGCCCTCCGTGCGGGTTTCGAGTGCCGCGACGTCGTCGGGTGTGAGTGACAAGCCCATGACCGAATTGAGGAAGGCGGTGGCCTCCTCGGCGGTGAAGCGCAGGTCGGCCGCGCGCAGCTCCGTCAGTTGGTCTCGTGCGCGCAGGCGCGGGAGAGGCAGGAGCGGATCGGAGCGGGTCGCGATGGCCAGGTGCATGGTGGAGGGGAGTCGTTCCAGCAGGAAGACGACCGCCTCGCGGATGGACGCTTCTTCGATCAGCTGGAAATCGTCGAGTACCAGGATGACGTTGTGCGGGCTTCGGGCCACGTCGTTGACGAGGGCCGTCAGGGTCGCCTCGACAGTCAATGGCCCCTTCGCATCGTCGGATCCGAAAGCGGCATCGGCCGAGTGGAGTGCGGCGGCGAGGTAGCTGAGGAAGCGGGCCGGATCGTTGTCGCTCGCGTCGAGCGACAACCAGGCCACGCGCACCTCCGGTTCGCGCCGGCGGGTCGCGGCAATCCACTGACTCAAGAGGGTGGTCTTGCCGAAGCCTGCGGGCGCGGAGATCAAGGTGAGTTTGCGCCTCGAGCGCACTCCGTCGTCCATGCGGGCGATGAGCCGCTGGCGCGCCACGGCGTTCGCGCGCGGCGGAGGCGCGAACAGCTTCGTGGCCAGAATGGGCGTCGCCATGCGGCTCAGTCTATGGACGCGGCTGCCGAACGATTAGGGGTACCCACCAGCGCGGCCTCGAGACCGTCGAGAACGAGCTCGAGGCCGAAGCCGAACTCGTTGCCGTAGGCGTAGCCCGGAGTGAGGATGAGGGTGCGTGCCATCTCGGCGAGGTTGGGAAAGTTCTCGTCCATTCTCGACTGCTGCGCGATGATCTCCTCCGTTGCGGCACTGATGCTGCCTGCGGGGTCGAGGGGCAGCGACGCTTCCTGCTGCGCAAAACCCTGCACGTAACTGTCGAGAACCGACATGGAGTGCCCGATCATGGGCATGGGGAATCCGGCGGCACCGAGGCATCCGATCACGCTGTCGAGGTGCCCCAGCGTTGCCGTGCCGGGGGACGTGCGCGATTTCATGGTGATCGCCCATGGATGGCTCGCGAGCACGGCGCGAGTCGATTCGGCGCGCGCGCGCATCGCCGGCCGCCACTCGTCGCCCGCACGCGGGGTGAAGTACTCCGAGTACACGGCGTCGAGCATTCCGTCGAGGAGGTCGCCCTTGTTCTTCACGTGGTAGTACAACGACATCGCCTCGACGTCGAGTTCGGCGGCCAGTTTGCGCATGCTCAGGGAGTCGATTCCGCCGGCGTCGGCCAGCACCATTGCGACCCGGATCGCTCGATCGCGGGTGACCGGTGCACGCGTAGTCTTGACCATAGACAGCACCTTACAGCGTATGGTAGCGTCGAGGCAATCGACCTTACACCGTATGGTCGCAGACTATGTGGAGGTAGTGCCATGTGTGACTGGACGAGTGATCGTATCTCTACGCTGAAGGGAAAGACCGTCATCGTGACGGGCGCCAACAGCGGCATCGGCCTAGAGGCTGCGCGGGTGTTCGCCGCAAAGGGCGCGCACGTCGTGCTCGCCGTGCGCGATGAAGCCCGGGGCGCGGACGCCGCGGCCACCCTTTCGGGGTCGACCGAGGTGCGCGTGCTCGACCTCGCCGACCTCCGGTCGATTCGAGCATTCGCGGAGAACTGGCACGCCGACATCGACCTGCTCGTCAACAACGCCGGGGTGATGGTCCCGCCGCTGGGGCGCACGGCCGACGGATTCGAACTGCAATTCGGTATCAACCACCTCGGGCACTTCGCGCTCACCAACCTGCTGCTCCCACGAATTACGGGCCGTGTGGTCACCGTCGCAAGCAGTGCTCATCGCTCGGGCGCGATCGACTTCGACGACCTCAACTGGGAAACGCGTCGGTACGGCAACGGCTCGGGAGGGTATGAGCAGTCCAAGCTCGCGAACCTTCTCTTCACGCTCGAGCTGCAGAGGCGTCTCGCTCAGGCCGGGTCTCCCGTCATCGCGACCGCCGCTCACCCCGGCATGGCGGCGACCAACCTCATGTCGAGCTCGGAGAGCGCGGTCATCAGGGTCTTCGCCGCGGTAGTCGTGCGTCTGTTCGCGCAGGACGCCGCAACCGGCGCCTTGCCCACACTCTTCGCCGCGACCGAGGACCTGCCAGGCGGCAGTTACGTCGGCCCCAGCCGGCGGCGCGAGATGGCGGGACCGCCGATGCTCGTCGGCCGTTCTCACGCGGCATCCGACCGCATCATTGCTGAGCGCCTCTGGGCGGCCTCAGAAAACCTCACCGGCGTGCGGTTTCCCGCGACCGATTTGGCAATGGCTGCTCTTCAGAGAAGAAGCGCGATGCCGGTTGCGACGAGCCACAGCGACCAGACGATGTAGACGAGTGGGGTGGCGACCGCTGCGACGCGCCAGCCCTTCGGCTCGAAGGGGCCGACGAACTCGAGCGAGCACAGCGTGAGTGCGGCGCCGATGACGATGCCCACGACACCGAGCCAGCCGGGAACATTGGTGCTCTGCAGAATGCTCACGCCCACGAGTGCGCTCCAGCCGCCGGTGAAGAGGAAGCCCAGGTGTTCGCCCACGGCGACGCCGAGGTAGCGATTGAACGACTGGAAGACGAGGTCGATGGCCTGCGTGCGCGCATCGGTTTCGGCGGCCTCCGACTCGCGCGCGAGGTAGGGCACGAGGAACGCCCACCGAATCAGTCCGAGGAACTGCACGAGGCTCGCCACGATTCCGGTGAGTGCCGCCGCGAGTGCGAGCCACAGGTCGACCCCCGCGAGGGATGCCGCCACCAGGACAGACAGCGGCGTCAGGAACACGGCGGTCATCGCGAATCCCCACCAGAGGAGCACGAGGCGGGAACCGCCCTGGCGGAACTTCGCGAGAATTTCCGCCGTCGGGCGCCGAAGGATGTCGGGATAGTCGAACGTCGCGGCCAGGGCCGCGAACGCCGCATTGAAGGCCACGGGGACCGCGATGAGCAGGATGCCGGCGACCGTAGTCAGACCCGGGTCGATTGATGGGGACATTGGGTTCCGCCTCTTCGATGATGTACGTTGTACGCGAGTCATAACGTACGACGTACACGAATGGAAGGGGCCACCGTCGCCGCTGCTACGTGGCCGCGGCAGCCACCTCCACGCCCGCTATGAACTGGCTCAGCACGAGGGCGTACTGGGCGTCGCTGCCATAGTTGCTCATCTCACGAGCTACCGACAGGGTCAGGGGGAAGCGGTCGCGGGGGAGCATCGAGAGGGCGGCCCCGAGTGCCGCCTCCGGGTCGGCTGTCGCTCGGGTCGCGTCGCGGGCAGTCGTGAACGCGAACCAGCCGTAGTTGAGCGCCAGCATCCCGCAGAAGGTCGCCACCGATTCGGCGCCCGTTATGTTGCCGCGCT
>JAODAY010000168.1 GCA_025463665.1 Microbacteriaceae bacterium | reverse complement strand
AGCCTCGACGCCCAGTTCGAGAGCCTCGAAGACCTCGACAAGCAGACCGAGATCGACGCACGCCTCGCCGCCCTCAAGCTCGGCGCGGGAACCGCCGGATCGCAGGGCTCGATCGAGCAGTGACACCGGCACGTCGAGAGCCCCGGTCGCCGTTGCGGTGCCGGGGCTCCTGGCTGGGAGCCGGCCGGGAGTCCTGGCCGCCGGGAATTGTCCCGCCGCGGCATCCGTTCGCCGCAATATGACAATTCTTGGAATCATCGGAGCAGGACACATCGGCAGCCAGGTCGCTCGGGCGGCGGTGAAGGCCGGATACGACGTCGTGATCAGCAACTCGCGCGGGCCGGAGACGCTCAGCGCGCTCATCGAGGAACTCGGGCCGCGTGCCCGCGCCGCGACCCCAACCGAGGCCGCAGCGGCAGCGGACATCGCCGTTGTCACCGTGCCGCTCAAGGCCTACCGGGAGGTGCCCGTCGCCGAGCTCGCCGGCAAGGTCGTCATCGACACCAACAACTACTACTTCGAGCGCGACGGCCGCATCGACGCTCTCGACAACGGCGAGACGACCGTGTCGGGCATGCTGCAGGAGCACCTGCCCACCAGCCGCGTCGTCAAGGGCTTCAACCACATCAAGGCCGTCGACATCACGACGGACGGCACCCCAGCTGGCACCAGCGACCGCCGCGCCCTCGCGACCTCGAGCGACTCCACGGCGGCGATCGATGTCGTCACCGCGATGTACGACGAGTTCGGATTCGACACCGTCAACGCCGGTCCGCTCTCCGAGAGCTGGCGGGTCGAGCGCGACCAGCCCGCCTACGTCGTGCGCCAGAACGCCGACGAGCTCGTGGCGAACCTCGCTCTCGCCACCCGGAACGGTGATACTGAGTAGGTGCCGGTCACCTTTCTCGTAATACCCCAGTGGCAAGGCTCCGGATCGTCGCGTGCCATGAGGCTCGCCGACGGTGCGGAGGCTATCCGCGGAGACCTTCCCGCCGCCTCGACGCGGGCTGTCGACGTGCCCATGGAGGCCGGCGACGACCTCGGCACCGGGCTACCGCGCCTGGGCTCGCTCACACTCGTGCGCGAGCGCACCTTCGGCGCGCTCGAGTCGCTGCATCCCACCTCGCCTGCCTCTCCGGCAGCCGCAGCCGCCGACTGGACGCTCTCGATCGGCGGCGACTGCGGCGCGCAGCTCGCCCCGATCGAACACGCGATGGGGCGCACCGGTGGCGACGTCGCGGTTGTCTGGCTCGACGCGCACCCCGACCTGAACACCCCGGAGAGCTCGCCGTCGAAGGCGTTCTCCGGCATGGTGCTGCGCACGCTCCTCGGCGAGGGGCCGGCCGAGCTGGTGCCCGCGACACCGCTCCGCCCGGAACACCTCGTGCTGGCCGGTATCCGATCGACGGATGACGCGGAGGACGAGTTCGTGCGCGGCTCGGCCGTGCGCACCCTCGGTGTGGACTCGCTCGGCACCCCCGATGCGCTGCTTGCGGCGATCGCGGCGACGGGCGCGGCATCCGTGTATCTGCACATCGACCTCGACGTGCTCGACCCCGCCGAGATCGCGGGACTCAGCGACCCCGTGCCCTTCGGAGTGTCGACCGCAGACCTGGTGCAGCTCGTGCGCGCGGTGAAGGCCCGCTTTGCGCTTGCCGGCGCCGGCATCTCCGGCTTCTCGCCCGCGTCGCCCGAGGCGGCGACGGATGACCTGCCGACAATCCTGAGAATCATCGGATCGCTCACGACGTAGTCTGGCGGCATGACGCAGCGCAGTGAGACACCGGCCAGGGTCACCGTCGAGCGCGAGGGTCACGTGCTGCTCATCGGCCTGAATCGACCGGAGAAGCGCAACGCCGCCGACCTGCGGCTGCTGCAGGAACTCTCGCTCGCCTACGCCGAGCTCGAGAACGACCCCGACCTGCGCGTCGCCCTGGTCTTCGCCCACGGCGACCACTTCACCGGCGGGCTCGACCTCGCCGACGTCGGCCCGCACATCGGGCCGGACGGGCTCGACATCGTCGCCGAGGGCGGCATCAACCCGTGGCAGGTCGACGGGCGGCAGGTCAGCAAGCCCGTCGTGATCGCCGTGCACGGAACCTGCCTCACGCTCGGCATCGAGCTCATGCTCGCGAGTGACATCGTGGTCGCTGCGGAGTCCACCCGGTTCGGTCAGATCGAGGTCGCGCGCGGCATCCTGCCGTTCGGCGGGGCGACGATCCGTTTTCCGCGGGCGGCGGGGTGGGGCAACGCGATGCGCTGGATCCTCTCCGGCGACATGTTCGACGCAACCGAGGCGCACCGCATCGGGATCGTGCAGGAGGTCGTCGCCGACGGCGCGCAGTACGCCCGCGGGCTCGAACTCGCGCACCGCGTTGCCGCCCAGGCGCCGCTCGCCGTGCAGGCCACCCTCGCCAACGCGCGCACGGCCGTGCGGGAGGGTGACGCCGCCGCGGAGAGCGCACTGCAGCCCGCGCTCGTGCGGCTCACCGGCACGGAAGACGCCGCGATCGGCATGGCGGCCTTCGCCACACGCACGACTGCCGAGTTCGTCGGGCGCTGAGGGGCGAGGCGCGCCGCCGACCAGCGTAAGCACCTGTTCGGGCGCTAGCCTCGAACAATGACCGACACCGAGTTTGACCTCATCGTGATCGGCGCGGGCGCCGTCGCCGAGAATGTTGCCGACCGAGCCGTGCAAGGCGGACTCTCTACCGTGCTCATCGAGAAGGAGCTCGTCGGCGGCGAGTGCTCCTACTGGGCGTGCATGCCGTCGAAGGCGCTCCTGCGCAGCGGAATCGCCCTGCGCGCGGCGAAGAGCGTCGGCGGCACGCGCGAGGCGGTGACGGGGCAACTCGATGTCGCCGCGACCCTCAAGCGCCGAGACTCCCTCGCCTCACATTGGGACGATGCCGGCCAGGTGGCCTGGCTCGAGGGCGCGGGCATCTCGCTCATGCGCGGTCACGGGCGCCTCACCGGAGTCAGGACCGTCTCGGTCGAGGCCGAGGACGGAACTCTCACCCACCTCACCGCGCGCCACGCCGTCGTCGTGAGCACGGGATCCGACCCGATGCTGCCCGACATCCCCGGCCTCGCCGACGCCTCCCCGTGGAGTTCGCGCGATGCGACGAGCGCGAAGACGATCCCCTCGCGCCTCGCAATCATCGGCGGCGGAGTGGTCGCCGCCGAGATGGCGACGGCCTACGCGAGTTTCGGATGCCACGTGACCCTCCTCGCGCGCAGCGGACTGCTCGGCGGGCAGGAGGAGTTCGCGGGCGAGATGGTCGGCGAGGCGCTCACGGCGCTCGGCGTCGACGTGCGGCTCGGCGTCTCCCCCAGCTCCGTCACGCGCACGGGCGCGACGGTGACCCTCGAGCTCTCCGAGGGCGAACCGGTGACGGCCGATGAAGTGCTCGTCGCCACCGGGCGCCAGCCACGCTCCAGCGACATCGGGCTTGACACCGTAGGTCTCCCGGTCGGCGAGTGGATGAGCGTCGACGACACGCTGCTCGTGACCGGCACCGACTGGCTCTACGCCGTGGGCGACATCAACCATCGGGCGCTGCTGACCCACCAGGGCAAGTACCAGGCGCGCGCCGCCGGCGACGTCATCGTGGCCCGCGCGCTCGGCAACCCGGTTCTCGACGCGCAGTGGGGCACCCACGTCGCCACCGCCGACCGCGCGGCCGTTCCGCAGGTCACCTTCAGCGACCCGGAGGTGGCGTCGATCGGCCTCACCGCGCGGGCAGCCGAAGAGGCGAGTTACGACATCCGCGTCGTCGACTACGACCTGGGCTCGGTCGGCGGGTCGTCGCTGCAGGCTGACGGCTATACCGGCAAGGCGCGCATGGTGGTGGATGAAGCGCGCGGGGTCATCCTCGGCGTCACGTTCGTCGGACAGGACGTGAGCGAGATGCTGCACGCCGCCACCATCGCCGTCGTCGGCGAGGTGCCGATCGACCGGCTCTGGCACGCTGTGCCGGCGTTCCCGACGATGAACGAGATCTGGCTGCGGCTGCTCGAGGCCTACGGCCGCCCCGGCCCGGCAGAGCCACGCGAACGACTAGTTAACGTGGGCGAACGTCACACCCGCACGAGGGAGCGGTAGACGTCGAGCAGAACAGACACGGTCGTCGACCAGTCGAAGCCCTCGGCGTGCGCGCGCGCCGTGCGCGCCATGTCCGCTGCGAACCGGTCGTCGGCAATCAGCAGCTCGACCGCACGCGCCCACTCGACCGGGTCGCGGGAATCGATGAGCAGGCCCGACTCGCCGTCTGACACCGACTCGGTGAGCCCGGAGACGCGCTGCGCCACGACCGGGGTGCCGCAGGCGGCCGACTCGAGGGCGACGAGGCCGAAGGTCTCCGAGTGCGACGGCACGAGTGTGACGGCGGCCGCCGCGAGCAGCTCCGCCACGCCCTCGCGGTCCAGCGCCCCGGTGAAGCGCAGGTCCGCCGCAACGCCCAGCTGCTGCGCGAGTTCGAGCAGCCCGGCGAAGTAGGCCTCGTCGCCCGGGGTCGGCTCCCCCGCAATCACGAGCACCGGGCGGGGGCGCGCGCCGACGGGCGGCCCCGGCTCGTTCACGAGCGCCGCGAGCACCCGCACCGCGAGGCGCTGGCCCTTGAGCTGCTGCACGCGACCGACCACCGCGAGGATCGGGCGCCGCGCGCCGATCTCGAGTCGGGCCCGCACAGCCGCCGCGGCCTCGGCGCGCGGGGCGAATACCTCCGGGTCGACCCCGGGCGGCACGATCCACACCCGTTCGGTGTCCGCCCCGACGCTCTCGATGAGATGCGCGACCTCGGCGGTCGAACTCGCGACGACGGCGTCGGCCTGAATCGCAAGGAATGTCTCGCTGCGCACGCGACGGATCGACTCGGTCGAGGTGCCCGTCGGCATGGAGTGGCGCTTCATCTCGGCGAGGGTGTGGAAGCTCTGCACGAAGGGAATGCTGAGTTCGAGCGCCACGGGCAAGGCCGCGATGCCGCTCAGCCAGTAGTGGGCGTGCACGATGTCGTAGGGCGTGCTCTGGGCGAGCTGCGCGACCGCCTCACCGAAGTCGTCGGCGAGGGTGGGCAGGGCGTTCTTGTCGACGACGCCCGGCGCGCCGGCGGGTAATTCATGCAGCGTCACTCCCGGCTCGAGCACGGTGACGGCGGGTGAGGCGGTGGCGCGCGTGAGCAAGTCGACCTCGATGCCCCGGCTCGCGAGCCCACGCGCGAGCCCGAGAATCGCGACGTTCATTCCGCCCGCGTCTGCCGAGCCTGCCCTCGCCACCGGTGAGGTGTGCATGGAGATCATGGCCACCCTGCGCACGTCGCTATTCATACAGCCACTGTATTGTGCCGTCATGCAGACCACGCGATCGATCACCTCGAACGCGGTCGCGCGCTTCTTCGCCCGCTCGGTGGATGCCACGAGCGGGTCGCCGCGCGCCCGCGCCGTGCTCCTGCACCCCGCGGTGGCCCGCCCCGGCTACTGGGTCGCCACGGCGGCCGGACTGCTCTGGGGCTGCACCCTGAGCCGCGGCCGCCTGCGCCGCGCCGGCGGGGTCGTCGTCGCCAGCCGCTGCCCGCGCTGGGCCTTCGGTCGTGGCGGCACCACGATCGGGGCGGTGTTCCTCACCCACACCGAGCCCTCGGCGGCCGTGCTCGAGCACGAGGCCGTTCACCGTGAGCAGTGGCGGAGATACGGTCTATCCTTTATCCCGCTGTACATCGCCGCCGGTGCCGTCGCGCGAACCAATCGCTTCGAGATCGAAGCCGGACTCCGCAAAGGCGGCTACGAATGAAGACCATCGTGATTACGGGCGCCAGCTCCGGCATCGGGGCGGAGGCAGCCGCTCGGCTCGCGAGCGAGGGCTGGGACGTCGCGGTCGTCGGGAGAAACCCGGAGCGCACGGCAAAGGTCGCGGCATCGGTCGGCGGAACGCCGTTCGTCGCCGACTACGACCGACTGGGCGAGGTGCGCGATCTCGCGACCGCGCTGCTGGCCAGGTACCCGCGCATCGATGTGCTCGCCAACAACGCCGGCGGTCTCGTCAGCACACACGCGCTCACCGTCGACGGCAACGAGCGCGGCATTCAGCACAACCACCTGGCGCCGTTCCTGTTGACGAACCTGTTGCTGCCGAGACTGCTCGAGTCCCAGGCGCGCGTCATCTCGACGTCGAGCTTCGCGAATCTCGCCGGCTCGGTGCGGCTCGACGACCTCAACTGGGAGAAGCGCCCGTGGCTCGGCGGCTGGCCGGCCTACGGCACCGGAAAGCTCGCGACAATCCTGTTCATGCGCGAACTCGCGAAGCGCACGGGGCTCGACGCCTACTCCTTCCACCCGGGCTACGTCTCGACCGCCTTCGGCGCCGACTCCGGCTTCATCACCGTGACGAACCGCCTGCGGCCGGGCGGTTTCGGCATTCCGGCGGCGGTCGGCGCGGAACCGCTCGTGCTGCTCGCGACGGGCTCCGCCGCACCGGCCGCCAACGGCAGTTACTACGACCGGCTGACCCCGAACGGCCGAACCCGCAAGTCCGCGAACGACGACACGCTCGCGGCGGCGCTGTGGGAGCGCAGCGCCACGATCGCCGGGCTCTAGCGACGTGACGTGGATCGTGCGCGCCGCCGTGCCGGCCGACAGAGAACAATGGAGCACGCTGTACCGCGGCTACCGCGAGTTCTATGAGCTGCCGCCGAGCGACGAGGTCGTCGACCGGGTCTGGACGTGGATTCACGACCCGTCGCACGAGACCAACGGGCTCGTCGCCGAAAACGACGGCATTCTGGGCGGCCTCGCCCACGTGCGGCGATTCGCCCGCCCGTCCTCCGGCACGACGGGGCTCTACCTGGACGACCTCTACACCCGGCCGGAGCTGCGCGGCGCCGGCATAGCGACGAGGCTCATCGCCGAGGCATCCGCCATCGCCCGAACCGAGGGTCTGAGCGTCGTACGCTGGATCACCGACGGCAACAACCTCACGGCGCGGCGCCTCTACGACTCGGTGGCTCTAGCGACCCCATGGGTCACCTACGACATCGCGCTCGGCGAGTAGGGCGGGCGGCTAGTTCGACGTGAGGGTGCGCGCCGCGCCCTCATGGGCGATCCACGCGTAGACACTGTGGTCGTCGAACGCCGAGACCGGCAGCATCTCGCTCAGCCAGGCATCGACCGATCGGCGCAAGGACTGTGCACGATCGCGGGCGAGCCAGCAGACCGCGAAGCGCCCGGGAGCGACGAGCTCCTCGATGTCGCCGGTCGATTCCACCTCGATGAAGACCTGTCCGCGCGACTTGGCCGGGAGGGTGGCGAGAATCGTCCGGATGGTCGGCAGTGAGTTCTCGTCTCCCGCGAGCAGGATTCGGTCGCTCGCGGCGGGGCTCCAGCCGATCGACGCCGTGTTCTCGTCGAGATAGGTCATGCGCCAAGTATGGCATGCCTAACCTAAGTAGCGCAGTCACCGCCGGATGGTCGGGGATACTCCCAGCGACGCGATAGCACCGACGCCAGATCGTGACCTCGACTGTCGCCTTTAGTTGATACCGTCTCGCCTATGAGCGACATTCCGGGCATCGCCAGCAGGGCCGTCATGGTGGTCCTCTCTATAGTCGTGCTCGGCGGCTGCACCGGGTCGCCAGTCGCCGAAACGCTTACCGCCCCCTCGAAACCGAGTGCCTCGGCTCCCGCACCGGCGCCCACGGCGCTGCCGACCGCCCCCACGGCGGCTCCAGAGGCGGAGCGGCCGCTCGAGTGCGCGGATCTGCTCAGCCGGGATGCCCTCGACTCCTACGCCAGGAGCGGCTGGCTCGCGACGGACGATCTGTACGAACGGTCGGCGATGAGTGGCGGCATGATTGCGCACTTCGTCGATTATGGCGGGCTGTTGTGCCAGTGGGGCATCCCGCGAACCGACGCCACCGACATCTACGGCGCGTCCCCGATCAACGCGGCACAATCGAAGACACACCAGGCGGAACTCGTCGCACAGGGTTGGGAAATGAGCGAACAGTTCGGCGGCACCGTCTATCAGAAAGAGCGCGTTGAGCAGTCGGGCCACGAGAGCTTCCTCTTCCTCGACGACCACTGGTTCTACATCACTAGTGAGCTCGCCGCCTTCACCCTGCTCATCGACAAGATGGCTGCCTGAACCGGGCGGTAGACGCGAGCACCGTCGCCGATAGAAATCAATCCGTGACCCGCACCCGCGCGAGTCGGCGGTACTCTCTGGCCATGATTACATCGTCACGCCGGTCCGGCAGCCTCGTCGCTGCGGCGGTCTTCGTGATTGCCCTGACCGCATGCACGACCACACCCACGCCACCCACGCCGTCGCCCACCGATACGGCGGCGCCCACTCCCCCTCCCACCTCGCCAAGCCCCACCACGACGCCGAGCCCGACGCCGACGACCGCAACCTGCGAGAGCGTGCTCGACCCGGAATCGGTCGCCGAGTTCGAGGCGCTGGCCTTCACCCCCATCGAGGACTTCTCCGACCGGATGATCGAGGAGGGCAACCCGCTCGCTGTCTTCGAGGCGAACGGCGGGGTGCTCTGCCAGTGGGGCATCCCGGCATCGGGAAGCGTCGAAAACTACGCCCTCTCCCCCATCACCGCCGCCCAGACGGAGACAGAGAAGAGCAGGATCCTCGCCGAGGGGTTCGCGACGCAGCCTCACGACGAGGGCGAACTATTCACCGGGACCGACGCCGTGGGCAACGCGCAGGTCTACCTGTTCACGCAGGGCTTCTGGTACTACGGCTTCACGCTCGACCGGGTGCTGGAGATACGCCGCAACGCCGCCCTCGAGTAGGCGGGCTCGACGCGTCACCACTGCGGCGGGTGCCTGCGCTGCCAGGCGAACCGGCGCTCGAGCTGCGCGCCGATCGCGAGCAACGTGTGTTCTCCGCCTGGTCTACCGATGAGCTGCACGCCCATTGGCAGACCGGCGTCGGTCACGGCGACGGGCAGCGTGATCGCGGGCAGCCCGCTCACGTTCGCGAACGACGTGTACGGCGTGTACTGCACCTGCTGCTCGAAATTGCGCTCGGCGTCGACGGCGTCGTACCAGCCGACCGGCCGGGGTGTGAGGGCGAGCGCCGGCGTGAGCACGGCATCAAATCGCGCAAATTGACGGATGACGCTGCTCTCGAACGCCGTCAGCGTCGACAACGCCTGACCGAGGTCGCGGGCGCTCAACGCACGCCCGCGGGCGACGAGCCAGCGCGTGAGCGGTTCGAGCATGTCGAGCTCGTCACCCTCGGCCGGAATGTTCGCGGCTCCGGCCTGCCAGATCGTGCGGAAGGCCGGACCGTAAGTGTCGTCTGGCTCGAGTGCGAGGTCGTCGAGCCCGTGCCCGATGGCCGAGAGCTCCCGCACCGCCGCGTCGAGCGCCGATCGCGCCTCCGCAGACACGGTGATGTCGTAGGAGCTGTCCCACGGCGAGGTCGTCATCACCGCGATCTCAAACCGTCCCTCACCACGCACGGCCGCGTTGAGGAGCGGCCCGCCGTCCCACGACGGAGCCCGGGTGGCGAAGGAGTACTCCCCGCCCTCCACCATCGCGTCGAGCAGGAGCGCGGCGTCTGCCACCGTTCTGGCGAGCGGCCCGGGCACCACGAGCGCGCCGAGCGACGAAAAGCCCGCGCCCGTGGGGACGCGCCCCCGCGACGGCTTGACGCCGACGAGACCCGTGGCGGCCGCCGGGATGCGCACCGACCCGCCACCGTCAGAGCCCGGCGCGACCGGCAGCAGCCCGGCGGCCACGGCCACGGCCGCTCCCCCGCTCGAGCCGCCCGCGCCGAGATCGGTGTCGTAAGGATTGCGGGCGGGCGGCGCCACGAGCGACTCGGTGTAGCTGGGCAGCCCGAACTCGGGCGCGTTGGTCTTGCCGAGACTCACCGCTCCCGCATCGTCGAGGGCGCTCACGAGCGGATCGGACGCGTGGGGCACGAAGTCGGCGAAGAGCCGCGAGCCGTAGGTGGTGCGCACCCCCGCCCGCGCGCTGAGGTCCTTGTCGCCGAGAGGCATGCCCCAGAGGGGCAGGGCACGGGACAGCCCTCCGACCGCTTCTGCGCGGCCCCGCGCCAGGTCGGGGGTCACCGTGGTGAAAGCGCCGAGTCCTGGGTTGAGCCGCTCGATGCGCTCGAGGTAGTGATTCGCGAGTTCGAGCGGCGACACCTCCCCGCGTCGCAACCAGTCGGCTTGGTCCATGGCGGTGAGGTGGTGGAGTTCGAACATTCTCCGAGCCTAGGTCTTGACACCGCTCATGAAGGGTGCTTGGTTAGTTACATGAGTAACGAACCAACGAACTCGGTGAACCATGGATGAGTCACGGCCCATCTTCGTTCAGATCGCCGAGCAGATCGAGAACGACATTCTCGCCGGTGCCCTCGACGAGGAGACCCAGGTGCCGTCGACGAACGAGTTCGCGTCTTTTCACCGCATCAACCCGGCAACGGCGGGCAAGGGAGTCAACCTGCTCGTCGAGGAGGGGATTCTCTACAAGAAGAGAGGCATCGGAATGTTCGTAGCGCCCGGCTCACGGGCCCGACTCGTCGCGAAACGCCGCGACCAGTTCCAGAACGAATATGTACAGCCGTTGCTCGCCGAGGCCGCGAAAATCGGAATCTCGCCCCGGCAGCTCGCCGACATGATCATCAGCGCCGACGCCCCCAGGGAGGCAACAGCATGAATGCCGTTATTGACGTCACCGACCTCACCAAGAGGTTCTCGAAAGTCACCGCCGTCGACGAGGCGAGCTTTCACATCGAAGAGAACTCGATCACCGGCCTGCTCGGCCGAAACGGCGCGGGCAAGACGACCATGATGCAGCTGCTCACCGGCCAGGAGTTCGCCACAGCGGGCAGCATCCGCGTCTTCGGCGAGACGCCCGTCGAGAACTCGCGCGTGCTCTCGCGCGTGTGTTTCATCAAGGAGAGCCAGAAGTACCCCGAAGATTTCAAGGCCAAGCACGTCTTCCGCAGCGCGCCGTGGTTCTTCCCGAACTGGGACGCGGAGTTCGCCGAGCGTCTCATCGCCGAGTTCCGGCTGCCCCTGAACCGGCGCATCAAGAAGCTCTCCCGCGGCCAGCTCTCGGCGATCGGCGTCATCGTCGGACTGGCGTCGAGATCACCGCTGACGTTCTTCGACGAACCATACCTCGGTCTCGACGCAGTCTTGCGGCAGGCCTTTTACGACCGCCTCCTGGAGGACTACGCGGAGCACCCGCGCACCATCATCCTCTCGACCCACCTCATCGACGAAGTCAGCGACCTGCTCGAACACGTGCTCGTGATCGATGAAGGGCGCATCATCATCGACTCGAGCGCCGACGACCTGCGCGGCTCCGCCACGACGCTCATCGGTTCCCGGTCGGTGGTCGATCGTTTCATCGGCACCCGCGAGGTGCTGCACCGCGAGGGGCTCGGCGGTCTCGCCTCGGTGACGGTCGGACGACTCTCCGACACCGAGCGGGCGGACGCTGCATCCGCGGGCATCGAAATGACCCCGGTCTCGCTGCAGCAGCTCATCGTGCGCACAACGACCGCGGCCGGCGAGGGCACCACACACGACAACGAATGGAGGCACAGCGCATGAGCACGATCGCCGTCGCAGAGACGACCTCGGCAGCACGCCCCACGACCACGAATAGAGTGCTGGCGGTGTCGCGACTGCACTTCGTCACTCCGAGCACGATCATCGTCATTCCGTGGCTCATCATGGCCGTGATCTTCGCGGCCAACTACGTCATCTGGTGGATCATCAACCGCGCAGTCGAGTCGCCTTCCGACCTGGCCGACGCCCAGGAGGGATTCTCCTACAGCGGCGCGACGTTCTACATCTTCGTGTACATGATGGTCGTCGCCGTGCAGGCCGTGAACGCCACCTTCCCGTTCGCGCAGGGCTACGGGGTCACGAGGCGAGACTTCTACCTCGGCACCTCCGTCGCCTTCGTGGTTCTCGCGGCGATGTACAGCGCGGGCCTGACGATCCTGTCGTACCTCGAGGACGCCACGGGCGGCTGGGGACTCGGCGGCCGCATGTTCACCTCGATGTACTTCGGCACCGGCGAGTGGTACGCCCGATTCCTGTTGTTCCTCGTCATCTTCCTGTTCTTCTTCTTCGTCGGTTCAGCCACCGCGGCGGTCTACGTGCGCTGGCGCACGAACGGCATGCTTACGTTCTTCGCGCTGCTCGCCCTGCTGCTGCTCGGTTCCACCGCACTCATCACCGTGACCGAGAGCTGGGCGGGGATCGGCGCCTGGTTCGTGCGCAACGGCGCGAACGGCGTGATCGTCTGGTCGCTGGTGCCGACCGCACTCGCGGCGGTGGCCGGATATTTCGTCCTCCGTCGGGCCACCCCGAGAAACTGAGGCATCCTAGCGGGCTGGCTCCAAGGCCCGGTTCACCTCACGGTGGACCGGGCCTTCGAGTAGCTCCTGTAGGGTTTTTCTCAGGAGGGCCAATCGTATGAGCTCATGGAAGACGCTGGCTGTTCTGCCCACGACGGTGGTTCTCGCGCTGACTCTCGCGGGTTGCACCGCCCAGGCGGAACCCCCGGCGGCGCCCCCGGCACCGGTGGGAACGGCCTCTGCAGAGCCGACGCCCACGCCGACCGCAGAGGCCGGCGTCTTTACAATGCCAGAGGAATGCGCCGACATCACGCCGGCCTCGCGCCTCACGGTATTCAACGAGGACGCGATGGTGCTGCTCGGCGGACCGGGCGGCGTCTTCGGCTCCGACTTCCTCAGCGATCCGACACCTGAAGAGAGCCTCGGCGGCATCAGCTGCATGTGGGGCTACCCCGACTCCGACTTCAGCAGCGTCACCGTGTCGGTGGCACCTATGCTGCCCGCCACCCGGTCGGATGTTCTCGAGAGCTTCGCATCGCAGGGCCTGAACGAGGAGCAGATCGGCACCGCCACACTGTTCTATGTGCAGGGCGACAAGACGATCACGCCGGCGGTCGTCAACGTCGTGCGTGCCGAGAGCTGGATCTCCGTCATCACAAAGGTGGGCGGACCCGAGGCCTATGCCGACGCGCTCGAGATCTCCGACGAGGTCTACGCAGAGGTCTACCAGCCCGAGTGACACGCGTTCCCGGTGCGCCGCGCCCGTGCCTCTACTTGAGGCTTTTCTGCATCATGTAGGTGCCGAGCCACCGGCCGAATTTGAAGCCGACGCGGCCCATGTGGCCGATGTCCTTGAAGCCGAAGTCCTTGTGGATTTTGATCGAGGCATCCGCGCCCCTGTCGGCGATTACGGCGATGATCTCTTTGATGCCCGCGGCCTTGGACCGGGTGATGAGTTCGCCGAGCAGCACGCGACCGAGTCCCTTGCCGGTCGACGCGGGCCCGAGGTAGATCGAATTCTCGACCGTGTAGCGGTAGGCGGCCTTCTCCTTCCACGGGTAGACGTATGCGTAGCCGAGAATCTGGCCGCTCGGGCTCACCGCCACGATGAACGGCATGCCGAGCTTGTCGACGGTGGCGAACTTCCTGCGCAGCGCCGCGAGGGTCATCGGCTTCTCGTCGAAGGTCACCGTCGAGTTCATGACGTAGTGGTTGTAGATCTCCCGGATGTGGGGCAGATCGGCGAGCTCGGCGGGGCGGACGGAGTATTCGAATTCGGGCTCGGGGGCGGGCGCCTTCTTCAGGTGCGGCGGAAGAGCGCGTCGCGGCTGGTATTCCTCTTCGAGCATCGGGCGCCCTCCATTCCCGTCAAGTCAACCAGAAATGTCGAGCGCGTCCCGACTCAGGTCACGTCCCGCTTCCACGTCGTGAAGTACCCGATCGCCGTCGCGACTAGCGCCATCGCCAGCAGCACGAGGCCGCCCTGCCACCACTCGAGCATCATGGTGCTGGCCGACGGCCCGCCCGGGCCCGCGATGCTGAACACGCTGGCGCCGACGAGCGCGTCGCTTGCGGCACCCGGCAGGTACTGGCCGAGCCGGGCGGTCCACTCCCACACCGACGCCCCGAGCCGCAGCACGGGTTCGAGAAACTGGGTGAACGCGAGCAGTATCACGATCACCGCGACCTGGTTCGGCACGACGGCTCCGAGGCCCACACCGACGGCGCCCCAGAGCGCCATCGCGACGACCGCCCGCGCCATCAGCAGCCAGGTGTCCTCGCTGTCCAACATCGCGTCGCCTCCGGTGACGCTCAGCACTGCGCCGCCGACGCCGACGGATGCCGCCACCGCCACCGCGCCATAGAACGCGCCGAACACGGCGAGGGTGATGACCTTCGCGAGCAGCACCTGCCCCCGGCGCGGGTTCGCGAGAAACGTGGGGGTGAGGGTCTGGTGCCGGAACTCCGACGTCGTAACGAGGGCGCCGAGGAGCACCGGAAAGACATAGCCGATCGAGCTCGCGGAGCTGTAGACGATGAGGTGCACGTCGGCGAGCGCGGCCGGCAGCTGGTCGCCGGTGCTATCGATGAGCCCGGTGAAGACGCCCGCGAGCAGCCCCGCCGTGAAGCCGACGTAGACGAAGAGCACTATCGCCAGTATCCACCAGAGCCGCACAGTGAGGAGCTTCGAAAACTCCGCGCGGGTGGCGTTGACGAGGTTCACGCGGGGATCCTCTCGGTCGTCGCCGGGACGCCGCCGGGAGGGGACTCCGCCCCGACGAGAGCGAGAAAGGCGTCTTCGAGGCCCGCCTGTTCCGTGTTGAGCAAGCTGAGCGACACCCCGGCGCGATGGGCGATGGCTCCGACCTCCGCAGCGCCGAGCGAGGCGACGCTCAGAGCGGCGCCGACCTGCTCGATCGCGGCGCCCGCGGCCCGGAGCGCCGCGACGAGCCCGGCCCGGTCGGGCGCGTCGACCAGCACACGGGCGGTGGATTCGAGGCCGGCGAGGGAACCCTCGTAGACGAGTCGGCCGCGCGAGATGATCACGGCGCTGTCGACGCTCTGGTGCACCTCGCTCAGCAAGTGCGACGACACGAGCACGGTGCGTCCCTCTTCCGCGAGTTGGCGGAGGAAAGCGCGGATCCACCGGATTCCCTCCGGATCGAGGCCGTTGATGGGTTCGTCGAGCACGAGCACTCGCGGGTCGCCGAGGAGAGCGAAGGCGAGGCCGAGACGTTGGCGCATGCCGAGCGAGTAGCCGCCGACCCGGCGTCTCGACAGGCCGCCGAGTCCCACCTGGTCGAGCACGAGGTCGACGCGCGTACGGTCGATGGCCGCCGCGGTCGCATAGATGGCGAGGTGGTCGCGGGCGGTGCGGCCGGGGTGGAAACTCGAGGCCTCGAGGGCCGTGCCGACCATGGCGAGCGGGCGCGGGAGCTCGCGGTAGGTCTGCCCCCCGAACGTCGCACTGCCGGAGCTCGCCGCCACCAGCCCGAGCAGGATACGCAGCGTCGTGGTCTTGCCCGCTCCGTTCGGCCCGAGGAACCCGGTGACCTGGCCGGGCTGCACGGAGAACGAGAGATCCGAGACGGCCTCCACCGAGCCGAAGGACTTGGACAGGTGCGAAACGTTGATCGATGTCTGGGTCGCCATGGGTCGAGGCTAGCGACAACCCGAGGCGTGGGGCAGGGGCGCCAACGCGGGCCATCGGCTCCGGGCGTCGGCGGTGGTCGTCAGCCGGCGTCGAGCGACCAGTCGACCGGCTCGAGGCCGAGGCCGGCGAGCGCGGCGTTGGCGCGGCTGAACGGCCGGGAGCCGAAGAAGCCGCGACTGGCAGACAGCGGACTCGGGTGTGCCGAGATGATCACGGGGTTGTCGCCGAGGAGCGGGGCGAGAGCCGCGGCATCCCTGCCCCACAGAATCGAGACGAACGGCGTGCCGCGTTCGACCAGGGCGCGGATCGCGAGTTCCGTCACCTGCTCCCATCCCCTGCGCCGATGCGAGCCCGACAAGCCCGGCGTCACGGTGAGCACGCGGTTGAGCAGCATCACCCCGTGCTCCGCCCACGCCGAGAGGTCGCCGTGCTCCGGGGTCGCGACGCCGAGGTCGTCGCGCAGCTCACGGTAGACGTTGCCGAGGCTCCGCGGAACGGGGCGCACGTCGCGGGCGACGGCGAACGACAGGCCGATCGGATGCCCCGGGGTGGGGTAGGGGTCCTGCCCGACGATGAGCACCCGGACCCCGTCGAGCGGGTACCGAAACGCCCGAAGCACGTTCTCCTCTGCCGGCAGGAACCCGCGACCGGCGTCCGCCTCCGCCGCGAGAAACTGAGCCAGCGTCGCGATCGATGTCGCCGCGGGCTCCAACGCGCCCGCCCACCCGGGGTCGAGCGACCCGGTGAGGTCGACCGTCATGCGCCGAGCGTGCTGATGAGCACCCCGTCTTCGTGCTGGTTGACCTGCCACACGCTGCCGGTGCCGACGACACGGAAGGTGTCGTCGCCCACGATGAGCGCTGTGAACTCGTCGATTGCGATTCCGCCCTCGATGAACCCGGCCTCGGTCGCCGCCACGAGACGCGACAGGGTGCCCCACTGAGCGGCGTGCACCTCGATGGCCAGGTCGACCAGGCCGAGTCCCTCCGCCACGGTCACGTCGTCGAGGCCCTCGCCGGCCGCCTCGGCGCACACCGCGACGTCGCCAATTCGCCAGCCGCCGATGATCGAGGTGTCGGCGGCGATCATCGCGCCCGCCGAGAAGCCCAGGTATGGCATGTCGTCAGCCACGAGCAACCGCAGCTCGTCGACGATCGGAGCGACAGCGTCGAGGTAGGCGGGGGTGAGTCCGCCGCCGATCAGCACGCCGTCGATCCCGGAGAGCACCTCCGAGGTGAAGAGGTCCCCCTCAACGATCGCGGTGACCACGGGCACGCACTCGGCGACCCGCAACAGCTGCGAGTGGTACGAACCTGCACGCTCGCTCGCGGTCGTCGAGTCCTCGCGCACGAGCAGCACGGCGATGCGGGCGAGCGGCCTGCCGCTCACCGTGGCGCGCGCCGAGGCCTCCGCAACGAAGTCGCGGTAGACCTCCCCGTCGTAGTCTTCTGCCCAGCCGCCGCCGACGAGGTGGATGCTCACGGCTACTCCCCCGCCCCTGCGCCGGAAGAACCGGCGTCGGCGCCCTCCGCGGCGGGCGCCTCGACCGGCGGCAGCACAGACCACGGAAAATCGATCCAGCGCGAAGTGCGCCGCCACGTGTAATGCGGCTCGTGCAGGGTGCCTGGCTTCGTGTACAGCACCACGGTGCGCACCTCGGCGCCACTCGCGAGCAGCAGCTCGTCGACCATGGCGAGGGTTCGTCCGGAGTCGGAGACGTCATCGACCAGTAGCACGCGCTTGCCGTCGAGCGCCGCCTCGTCGAGCAGCGGCGGCCGCATGATCGGCTCGGGCAGCCTCGTGCCGACTCCCGTGTAGAACTCCACGTTGAGGGCGCCGCAGTTCTTCACGCCGAGCGCGTAGGCGATGCTGCCCGCGAGCAGCAGTCCGCCGCGCGCAATCGCCACCACCACCTCGGGCACGAACCCGCTCGCGAGCACGTCGGTCGCGAGCTCCCGCGACGCCGCGCCGAACTGGTCCCAGCCCAGCACCTCGCGTTCGTGGTGGGGCGGAGCGGCGGCGGGGCTCGAAGTCGTCATACCGACACGCTACGCGTCCAACGGACCTGTGTGTTCCTCGAAACCCGGGCGCAGTAGCATCCGTTCATGTCATCTCTTCGCGGCACGTCCGGTGCAATCACCGTCGGCCTGATCGGCTACCTCTTTCTCGTGGAGATCGTCAGCGGAATACTGCAGGGCTACTACGTTCCGCTGATTCCCGACCTTGTCGAGAACCTGGGCATCCGCGACGCCGACTTCAACTGGTTCGAGGCCGCCCAGCTGCTGCTCTCAGCGCTCGTCGTGCCGGTGCTGGCCAAGCTCGGCGACATGTACGGCCACAAGCGCATCCTCCTGGTCTCGACCGTGCTCACGGCAGGCGCCACCTGGTGGCTCGCCTTCACGGGCGACTTCACGAGCTTTCTCATCGCGTGGGCGCTGCAGGGGTTCTACGTCGTGTGGCTGCCGCTCGAGGTCGCCCTCATCTTCGACCGCGGACGACGCACCGGCACGGCCGCCTCGGCGACCCGCAAGGCCGCGGGGCTGCTCGTTGTCGCGTTGCAGACGGGTGCCATCATCGGTGCGCTCGCGGGCGGACGCATCTTCACCGCCCTCGACGGCAATGTCACCGTGACCCTGATCATCCCGGCCGTCGCGGTCACCCTGGTCTTCTTCGCCATCCTCTTCGGCGTGCCGGAGTCCGAGCCGCTGCCCGGCAGGAGCCTCGACCTCGTCGGCTTCACCGTGCTCGCGATCGGACTGCTGCTGCTGACCTCCGGCCTCACCTTCTTGCGCATCAACGGGCCGGAGACCTGGTGGGTCTACGCGCTCATGCTCGCCGGGGCGCTCGTCTTCGTGCCGTGGGCGCGCTTCGAGTCGCGACAGAACGACCCAGCGATCGATCTGCGGGTTCTTCGACAGCCGTCGATGTGGCCGGTGCAGTTCACCGCCGGTCTCATCGGCATCAGCCTGCTGGGTGCTCAGGCCCCGCTCTCCACCTTCGCCGGCACCGATCGCGAGCGGGAGGGCTACGGGCTCGGGCTCGACGCCGCGAACATCTCGTATCTCATCGGCGCCTACCTCGTCTCGCTCATCGTCGGCGCCCTGCTCTACCCGCTCGTCGCCCGCTGGCTGACGCCGCGCATCGCCCTCATAATCGCGGCATTCTTCGTCTCGGCGGGGTACTTCATGTTTCTGCCGTTCCACGACACCGCCGCGGAGGTCTTCACCAACATGATCGTCGCGGGCGTCGGGTGCGGCGCCCTCGTCGGTGCGCTCCCCGCGGCGGCGGCCGCTGCCGCCCCGCGCGGGCAGACCGGGGTCGCCACGGCGCTCACCAACACGACCAAGACGATCGGCGGGTCGTTCGCGTCGTCTGTCTTCGCCGTGGTTCTCGCAATCGGCGCGGTGCAGGTCGCGGGGAGCACAGCGTCGAGCCTGTTCGGCTACCTCACCGTCTTCGCTATCTGCGGTGCCGGCGCTCTCGTCGCGGCCGTGCTGCTGTTCCTCGTTCCCCGGCTCGCGTTCGACGACGCGAGCGTCGCCGTCGGCGAGCGCGAAGACGTGAGCGGCCCGGTCAGCGCGGCGTGAGCGTGCCGCGCACGACCTTGTGCGGCGCGGCCTGGGCGACGGGCTTGATGGTAACAAGGTCGAGGTTCACGTGGCGCGGCAATTCGAGCGCGTGCACGATCGACTCCGCGACATCCTCGGCCGACAGCGGTTTCGGAACGTTGTCGTAGACCGCGTCGGCCCTCGCCCGGTCGCCGCCGAATCGCACGAGGGAGAACTCGTCGGTCTTGACCATCCCGGGCGCGATCTCGAGCACGCGGATCGGCTCGCCCGCCAGTTCCAGGCGCAACACCTGCATGAGGGCGTGCGCGGCGAACTTGGCGGCGTTGTATCCGCCGCCGCCCTCGTAGGCGACGTGGCCGGCTATCGATGTGACGGTGAGGATGTCGCTGCCGCCGCTCTGCGCAGACGACGCCCGCAGGAGCGGCAGCAGCGCGCTTGTCACGCGCTTCACCGCGACCACGTTGACGTCGAACATGCGCGACCAGTCCTCGGCGAGGCTCTCCTCGACGCTCGCCATGCCGAACGCACCGCCGGCGTTGTTGACGAGGGCGTCGACCGGCCCGAGCCGGTCGAGGTAGTCCCGCAGCGCGTCGACGTCACGCTGCACAGTGACGTCGGCCACAAAGATGTCGGCGCCGGTCTCCAGCGCGAGGGCCTCGAGCCGGTCGGCGCGCCGGGCGACACCGACAACGTCCCAGTGGTGCTCGCGAAGCAGGCGCACGGTGGCCGCGCCTATTCCCGAGCTTGCACCGGTCACAACTGCGCGTCTGTTTTCCATGATCACGAAACTACCGTCGGTACACTGGCTGCGATGACCGCGACCACTTCCTCTCCCGGTTTTCCCCCGGCGGCCGTCAAGGAACGGGTGCCGTTCTGGGACAACGCGCGTTTCCTCTGCGTGACGCTCGTGGTGATCGGCCACGGAACCCAGCGCCTGACAGCGGACTCGAACAACGCACTCATCGTGTACCTGTTCATCTACGCGTTCCACATGCCGGCCTTCGCCGTCATCAGCGGATACTTCTCCCGACCGAGGGCCCCCGACCGTCGCCAGATGACCAAGGTCATCACCGACATCATCGTGCCCTACGTGATCATGGAGACGATCTGGACGTTCGTGCAGTTCCTCGTCGAGGGCAAGCAGGAGTTCAACCCGACCAAGCCGAGCTGGACCCTGTGGTTTCTGCTCGCCCTCGGCATCTTCCGGTTGGTGCTGCCCTACCTCGCGCTCCTGCGCTATCCGCTGCTCGTCGCCGTCATCCTGTCGATCGGCGTCGGATACATGAACAACGTCGACAGCACGTTCTCCCTCTCGCGGGCGATCGGCATCCTGCCGTTCTTCGTGCTCGGCTGGAAGGCCAACGAGTGGGGCTGGGTCGATCGCTGGCGCGCGGTGGCCAGGCACGGCGCGGCCATTCGGGCGTGCGCGATCATCGTGCTCGTCGCCTGGCTCACCGTGGTGGTGACCAACATCGAGCTGTGGCGCAGCATCGATCTGCGCTTCTGGTTCTTCTACGAAGACTCATACGCCGGCCTCGGCGAGAGCGAGTGGTGGGCCGGCCTCGTGCGTCTCGGGCTCATCGCACTCGCCGCGATTCTCACCGCCGCGTTCCTCGTGCTGGTACCGCGCGGGGAGACGTGGATCACCGACTTCGGCCGGTCGACGATGTACGTCTACCTGCTCCACAGCTTCTTGCTCTACCCGCTGCGCGAGACCGGCGTGCTCAGCGACGAGCACACTTCGGCGGTCTGGCTCCTCAGCATGATCTTCGCCTGCATCGCGATCTCGATCGCGCTCTCCGCCCCGATCGTGCGGCGGGTATTCCGGCCCATCGTCGAACCGAAGCCGGGGTGGCTCTTCGCCCCGACCGACGACGAGCCGTCGCCGACGCGGGGCTCGCGCCGAACCTGACCCGGCCAATGCTTCGCAGGCTAGTCGACGGGCACAGCGGGTGTCCCGTGACCGGATGCCACGCGCTTGGGCA
>JAODAY010000123.1 GCA_025463665.1 Microbacteriaceae bacterium | reverse complement strand
GGCTACGTCATCGAGGCAAACACCGGAAGGAACTCGCCCATGGACGGCTTTCAAACTCACGAGATCCTCGATGGATGGGGAACCGACAACGTCTTTCGCAATAACGTCGCTGAAGTCAACGGCCCAGGTTTCGGATACTCACTTACCCCCGAGCGCGACAACGTCGTCGAGTGCAGCAACACAGCTTCGGGAGCAAAGGGAGGGGACATGAATGTGACCTGCTCTCGCTAGACCGGGTGGGCGTGAACCCGAATCTCACGCCCACCTGCACCACCCACATCACCGACACTCGCCACATTTCGAAAGGCTTACCCATGACCGATCAGCTCCACTCACCCACACCCACGCCCGTTGCTGAACACCCCAGAATGACTGTCATCGGCACCGGATACCTCGGCGCCACGCACGCGATCTGCATGGCCATACTCGGCTTCGAGGTTCTCGGAGTCGATGTGGACCAGCGCAAGATCGACGCCCTCACCGCCGGCATCGTGCCCTTCTTCGAACCCGGCCTCGACGAGAAGCTCCGCGAGGCACTCGATTCCGGCCGCCTGCAGTTCACGACCAACTTCGATCGCGCGGCTGCATTCGGCGACGTGCACTTCATCTGCGTGGGAACCCCACAGGCACCGGACTCCCATGCCGCCGACCTGCGCTACGTCGAGTCCGCGTTCACGGAGCTCGCCAAGCGAATCGACAGAAAGGCTCTGCTCGTCGGGAAATCGACGGTGCCGATCGGGACCGCCGAACGGGTAACAGGGCTTGTGCAGGAGATCTCGCCACTCGGCGCGGAGCTCGAGCTCGCCTGGAACCCCGAGTTCCTGCGCGAGGGCTTTGCGGTGGAGGATACGCTGCATCCCGACCGGCTCGTCTTCGGAGTCTCCTCGGAGTGGGCCGAACGCCAGTTGCGGGCCGCCTTCCGCCCCATCCTCGACGCGAAGACACCGGTTGTCGTTTCCGACCTCGCAACAGCCGAGCTGGTGAAGGTCGCGGCCAACTCGTTCCTCGCCACGAAAATCTCTTTCATCAACGCTATGGCGGAGGTGTGTGAGACGACCGGCGCGGACGTCAACCTGCTCGCGACCGCGCTATCGTTCGACTCTCGAATCGGCGGGCGCTTCCTCAAACCAGGACTCGGTTTCGGTGGCGGCTGCCTACCCAAGGACATCCGTGCTTTCGCACACCGTGCGGAAGAGCTGGGTGTCGGACAGGCCGTCGCCTTCCTGCACGAGGTCGACGGGATCAACAATCGCCGTCGCGTGCGCACGGTGGATCTCATCCGCGAACTGGCCGGCGGCGACCTTCAGGGAAAGCGCATCGCGGCACTTGGCGCCGCGTTCAAGCCCAACTCCGATGACGTGCGCGACGCGCCCGCCCTCGACGTTGCGCGCATGCTGTATCTGGAGGGCGCCGTCGTCACGGTGTACGACCCCGAGGCCAACGAGAATGCGCACCGCCTCTATCCTGACCTCAACTATGCAAACAGCATGATCGCCGCCGTGATCGATGCCGATGTCGTCGCCCTGCTCACCGAGTGGCAGGAGTTCACGGACATCGATCCCGAGAACTTGGGAAAGCTGGTCCGTCACCGCCGTGTTGTTGACGGTCGCCATGCTCTCGACGCGGACGACTACGTGGCAAAGGGGTGGGAATACCGCGCGCTCGGTCGCCCAGTGGCATCCCGCACCATCTCCTTCGTGATGGACGCGCGCGACGAAGTTGACGCCTAACCCGTAGCGCCCATGGCACCGGCGCGCGCTCCATCCGGGGCGCGCGCCGGTGCCCCGACCCTCTCCCTTCCAACACCAGGAGTCAGTCCATGTCAGACCCACACTTCTCATCAATCGCCCCTCGCGTTCTCAAGGCCGTGATCCCCGCCGCGGGACTCGGCACCCGTTTCCTTCCCGCAACCAAAGCGATGCCAAAGGAGATGCTGCCCGTCGTCGACAAGCCCGCGATCCAATACGTTGTCGAAGAGGCCGTGGCGGCGGGCCTCACCGACGTGCTCATGATCACCGGGCGCAACAAGAACGCCCTGGAGAACCACTTCGACCGGGTTCAGGAACTCGAGACCGTGCTCCTGCGCAAAGGCGACCAGGAAAAGCTCGCCAAGGTGATGCATTCGTCGTCGCTGGCGAATGTGCACTTCGTGCGCCAGGGCGACCCGAAAGGCCTCGGCCACGCCGTGCTGCGTGCGCGCTTACACGTCGGCAACGAACCGTTCGCCGTGCTTCTCGGCGACGACCTCATCGACGCTCGCGACGAGCTGCTGTCGCGCATGATCGACGTGCAACAAGAGCGCGGCGCATCCGTCGTGGCCCTAATGGAGGTGGACCCGGCAAGCGCCCACCTCTATGGTGTCGCCACGGTCGAGCAGACCCTCGACGACGACGTCGTACGCATCACCGGACTCGTCGAGAAGCCCGCCCCCGGCACCCAACCCTCGAACCTCGCCGTGATCGGGAGGTACGTGCTGCGGCCTGAGATCTTCGACGTCCTGGCGCACACCGCTCCCGGCAAAGGCAACGAGATCCAACTCACCGACGCCCTCCACTACCTCGCGCGCAGCGAGGAAGCCGGCGGCGTCTACGGCGTCGTTTTCCGCGGCAGACGCTACGACACCGGAGATCGGCTCGACTACATCAAAGCGATCGTGCAACTCGCGACCGACCGCGACGACCTCGGCCCCGACCTGCGCGCCTGGCTCTTCGAATTCGTCGATACCCTCGAGGCGCCGGATGCTCCGACGTCGACCTTGGACCAGCCCGCACTTGTGCCCTAGCGGCGATTCGGTGCCGGAGAGCTACTTGAAGGCTACGAGGTAATAGCTGGTGGACTTGCCATGAAAGTGAGGAATACACATGAACCCACGGCGGGGCCGTAAGCTTCTTCAGAGCGGCCACGGGTTCGTAGTGTTGAGAGATCCGCACGCTTGACATGAAAGACCTTGTATCGTCGCTCCCAGCACCTATGACTTCTCGTCACGAAGTCCTCAGGTCGTCCGCCGGACCGCCACCCGAAATGTGCCGCGCATGCCTCATGCATGATCACACAACCGCGCACCAGAACCGTTTCCCCTCCGTTGTCTGTCGCCGAGGCGATCCGAAGGCAGGTGGCACAGGCGCCAGTCCTTACCGCTGACTAGCGTGGCCTGATTGTAGGTGCGCTCCGGGCCTCCCGCCAGAGCCAAGCTGCGTAGCTTGCAACGACGTGGAGGGTCCTGACGCGATGGCGACCTCGTCGATGCCGTTGACCAGCTGGGCCGGAGAATGCC
>JAODAY010000085.1 GCA_025463665.1 Microbacteriaceae bacterium | reverse complement strand
GCACCCAGGTCTCGTTCGAGGTATTCCTCGCGCCGATCCTGCGGCAGGCCGCGGGTCTCCCCGCCGCCACCCGCGCGGCTCGAGTCCTCGCCGGCGACCTGCGGTCCATCCCCGGCAAGCGTCAGTTCCTGCGCGGCCGCACCGCCGCGGATGGCAGAGTGGAGCTGGTCGCCGGACCCGGGTCTCACCTCGTGGCCGGGCTCGCGGCATCCGACGTTCTCATCGACATTGCCGAAGACACCACCGAGCTGAAAGCGGGCGACACCGTGGAAACGATCGAACTGTGAACGCCCCCTCCACGCCCGGCGACGCACTGACCCACCTCGACTCGGACGGACGCGCCCGCATGGTCGACGTCGGCGCGAAGGCCGTGACCAAGCGCAGCGCGACCGCGACGGGGCGCCTCGTGACGCGCCCCGACGTGATCATGCTCGTGCGCGCCGACGACCTGCCGAAGGCCGACGTGCTCGCCACCGCGCGCATCGCCGGCATCTCGGGCGCGAAGAAGACGAGCGAGCTGATTCCGCTCTGCCACCAGATTCCTCTGTCGAGCGTCAAGGTGGACTTCGACTTCACCGCCGACTCGATCCTGATCAGCGCCACTGCCAAGACCACGGGCCAGACCGGCGTCGAGATGGAGGCGCTCACCGCCGTCACCATCGCCGCGCTCACCCTGCACGACATGGTCAAGGCCGTCGACCCCGCGTCGACCATCACCGACGTGCAGCTGCGCGACAAGTCGGGCGGCAAGCACGGCCACTGGGTGCGCCCCGCCGCGATCCCGACGGCCGCCACGAGCCCCACGGATGCCGCGGCCTCCCCCGCACTGAGCAAGCGACCACGGCGATCGCGCCCCCGCGCGCACACCGCCGCGGTCGTCGTCGCCTCTACCGCGGGAGCCGCCGGCACGCGCGAGGACACCACCGGACCGCTCATCGCCGACTGGCTCGTGGCCGCCGGCTACGCGGTCGAGCAGGTCACCGTGGTCAGCGACGCGGATGTCGCGACCGAACTCGCGCGGGTGCTGAAGACCGCGCCCGCCGTCATCCTCACCACCGGCGGAACCGGCATGAGCCCGACCGACCGCACCCCGGAGGCCACGCTCGGGCTCATCGACCGTCAGCTTCCCGGCGTCGCGGAGGCCATGAGGGCGCGCGGGCTCGCGTCGACCCCGACCGCGGCGCTCAGCCGCGCGATCGCCGGCACCGCGCGCGGAACGGTCATTGTCAACCTTCCCGGCTCCCCCGGCGGAGTGCGCGACGGACTCGAGGTGCTCGGCGGGCTGCTCGGCCACCTCGTGGAGCAGGTAGCGGGCGGCGGCCCCCATGCGTGAGCCAGTCGCGAGCACCCGCTCGTTCATCACCTCCGACCCCCTCGACGCCGCAGCGCTCGAGGACTTCGTGCTCACCCCCGAGAACGGCGCGGTCGTCACCTTTCGCGGGGTGGTGCGCAACCACGATCACGGCTCGTCGGTCTCGGCGCTCGAGTACCAGGCGCACCCGGAGGCCGCCCGCTTCCTCGAGGAGGCGTGCGTGACCGTCGCCACCGAGACCGGGGTGCGCATCGCCGCAGCCCACCGGGTCGGGCCGCTCACTATCGGCGATACGGCGCTTGTCGCCGCGGCATCCGCCCCGCATCGTGCCGAGGCCTTCGCCGCCTGCGAGCGCCTCGTGGAGATCGTCAAGCAGACGGTGCCGATCTGGAAGCGGCAGCACCTCGACGGCGGCGCGACTGAGTGGGTCGGCCTGTAGCGATGGGTGAGTACTCGCGTCTGTCGCTGGGTCAGGCGCCGGGGGGCGCTGAATTGCGACTTTCGCACCTTCCGAAGGCTCCGGAACGTGCGGTTCTCGCACGCCAGGACAGCGAGCACCTCTGACCCGCACGCAGGGGCGGCGAATCGCTCCATCGTGGCCGGCCGAACCGCAGAATGCCGCACCTCGCCAGATCGCCATGCGAGCACCACGCCGCAGACACACGACCACCGCCGGCCAGGGGCGGCAAATCGCTCCCGTTCGCGCCGCTGAGCGACGATATGCCGCACCTGACGCGTCGCAGCGCTCCGGAGCGAGCGCCGACACCGCCCGACCGCCCCTCAGCCTCCGGCGAAGGGCGGCAGCACATCGACGCGCGCGCCGATCGCGCGGGAGTCGTCGCGACTCACGACCCCGTCGACGAGAAACGATCCGGATGCCAGCACCTTCGCCATGGCATCGCCATAGCGTGCGGTGAGGAGCGCGCGCAGGGTGCCGACAGTTCCAGTGAAGTCGATGGTCTCCTCGAGCGCCCCGGCGGCCTCGGCTGCTGCCGCGAAGTAGCGGATCGTGAGCGCCTCAGCCACCGATCGCCCCCATGCTGCGCGTCGGGCGAACGAAGTCGGCACGCTCCATGCCGTGCCCCTTCTGCTTGCCCCACATCGCCGCTCGCCACCAGTCGGCGATCGTGGCATCCGTCGCCGCGTCACGGAGGAGCGCGCGCAGGTCGGTCTCGTCGTCGCCGAAGAGGCAGGAGCGCACCGTCCCCTCCGCGGTGAGGCGGGTGCGGTCGCACGCCGCGCAGAACGAGCGGGTCACCGAGGCGATGATGCCGACCGTGGCTGGTCCGCCGTCGACAAGCCATTCCTCCGCGGGCGCGGAGGGGTCTTCACGCGTCGGCGAGGTGAGGGCGAAGCGGGCACCGAGCACGTCGAGCAACTCGGCGGCGTCGATCATGTTGTCGCGCGCCCATGCCTCGTCGGCGTCGAGCGGCATCTGCTCGATGAAGCGCAGCCGGCAGCCGTTCGCGATCGACCACTCGAGCAGATCGACGGCGCCATCGAGGGCGTCGCGCATGAGCACGGCGTTGATCTTGAGCGGGGTGAGGCCCGCCTCCTGCGCCGCGCGAATGCCGAGGAACACCGATGGCAGACGGTCGCGCCGGGTC
>JAODAY010000083.1 GCA_025463665.1 Microbacteriaceae bacterium | reverse complement strand
CCTTCCCGGCCTGCGCATCGGCACCGGCCCGGGTTCCGCGCTGCCGCTGACCGCCGTGCGGTCGACGAGGCCGAAGGCCGCCCCGGTGCAGGTCTCGACGACGCCGATCTACGACCCGACCGACGGTGAGCGCTGACGCCAGCGCGCGGCCGCGCCACCCGGCACCCGCGCGGCAGCGCCGCGAAGCCAGCGTGCGTCTGCGCCACCCGGCACCCGCGCCGGTAGCAGCCCCGTGCTGATCGCGGTCGTCGGGGCCACCGGCACGGGCAAGTCCGGCCTGTCGCTCTCCCTCGCCGAGGCGCTCATCGGGCGCGGGCAGCCCGTGGAGATCGTCAACGCGGATGCGATGCAGCTGTACCGCGGCATGGATATCGGCACCGCGAAGCTTGCGCCGGGCGAGCGCCGTGGCATCCGTCATCACCTGTTCGACGTGCTCGACGTGCGCGACGAAGCGAGCGTCGCTGACTACCAGACCCACGCGCGCGCCGCGATTGCCGACATCGAGTCGCGCGGGGCGTGGCCGATGCTCGTCGGCGGTTCCGGGCTGTATGTGTCGAGTGTCATCTACGACTTCAACTTTCCCGGCACCGACCCCGAGATCAGGCAGCGCCTCGAGGCGGAACTCGTGGCGCAGGGTCCGGGAATGATGCACCGCCGGCTGCTCGAGGTCGACCGCGCGGCCGCCACGGCGATCGGCCCGAGCAACGGCCGTCGGCTCGTGCGGGCGCTCGAGGTCGTCGAGATGACGGGGGAGCCGTTCGGGGCCGGCCTGCCGAGTGCCGATGCGATGTGGCGACCGACGACCATTCTCGGCATGCGCGCCCCGCGCGAGAAACTCGTGCCGCTGCTCGACGCGCGAGTGGACGACATGTGGCGTGCCGGGATCGTCGACGAGGTCGCCGGGCTGCTGCCGCTCGGGCTCGAGAACGGCGTGACAGCGAGCCGCGCGATCGGGTACGCCCAGGCGATCGCCCAAATTCGGGGCAACCTCAGCGAGCAGGAGGCGATCGAGGAGACGGCGGCCCTGACCCGCAAGTATGCGCGGCGGCAGGTGAGCTGGTTCCGTCGATATGAGGCCATCCGCTGGCTCGACTACGACGACCGGCGTCGGCTCGAGTCGGCACTGGTTAGTCTTGACGAGTGACTAATCTGCATTTCACCAAGGGCCACGGCACCGGTAACGACTTTGTGCTCTTCGCCGACCCCAGCGGTGCGCTCGAGTTGACCGACGCCCAGGTGGCCGCCATCGCCGACAGGCACTTCGGCGTGGGCGGCGACGGGGTCCTGCGCGCCGTTCGCTCGATGCACATCGCGGAGGGCGCAGAGGCCCTCGCAGAAGACGACACCGCCGAGTGGTTCATGGACTACCGCAACGCCGACGGCAGCATCGCGGAGATGTGCGGCAACGGCATCCGCGTGTTCGCCCGCTTCCTCATCGACAACGGCCTCGCCGTGCTCGAACCCGGCGACACGCTCGCGATCGGCACGCGCAGCGGGGTGCGCGACGTGCAGCGCAACCTCAGCGGGTTCCAGGTCGACCTTGGCCGTTGGTCGCTCGAGGGCGGCGAACCGCTGGTTCGCGCCCGCAACCTCTCGGTCGCCCGCCCCGGCCTCGGCATCAACGTCGGCAACCCGCACGTCGTCGTCGCCCTCGCGAGCGACGAGGAGCTCGACAGCGCCGACCTCAGCTACATTCCGCAAGTGGACCCGGAGCCCGAAGACGGCGCGAACGTCGAATTCGTCGTGCCGGCCGACCCTCTGGTGAAGGACGGCGTCGGCTACATCCGCATGCGCGTGCACGAGCGCGGCAGCGGCGAGACCCTGTCGTGCGGCACGGGAGCGGCCGCCGCCGCGCTCGCGACGCGGCACTGGGCCGGTGCTGGCGCGCCGAACCAGTGGAAGGTGCAGGTGCCGGGCGGCACGGTCGGAGTCCGCATGTTCCCGACCGAAGACGGCGAGCACGTCTCGCTCAGCGGCCCCGCCGACCTCGTCTTCGAGGGCGACCTCAGCCTGTAGCATCCGTCGGCCTGTAGCGTCTACGGCCGGTTGCTCGCGCTGTTAGCGGCGACGGCCCCGCAGCACGCGGAAGCCCTTGTTGGTCGCGGCGCGCACGAAGGTGAAGTCGTCGGGGAACGTCGCCTGCAGCCAGCGGTGCAGCGAGTCCGAGCCGAGGTTGCGCTGCACGACGAGCCAGGCGTCCGATTCCTTGTCGAGCCGGGGGAGCCAGCGTTCGAGCAGCGAGTGCAGTTCGCTCTTGCCGACCCGGATCGGCGGGTTCGACCAGATGGTCGTGAAGATGATGTCGTCGGGAACCTCGTCGGGCGTCACGGCGCGCACGTTGGTCGCCCCGACGATGGCGGCATTGCGGCGCACGAGGTCGAGCGCGCGTTCGTTCACGTCGACCGCCCACACCGTCGCGTGCGGCGACTCGACCGCGAGAGTCAGTGCGATGGGCCCCCAGCCGCAGCCGAGGTCGAGCAGGTTTCCGCCGGGCGGCGGTGCGGGCACGCTCGCGAGCAGGACCTTGGTTCCGGTATCGATGTGCTCGGGGCTGAAGATGCCGTTCGCGGTGGAGAGTTCGTACACCGAGCCCGCGATCGTGGCGTGAATGGTGCGGAGTTTGAGTTCACTCTCCGGGGAGGCTGCGAAGTAGTGCTCATTAGACATGCACCGAACTTACCGAAGAGCGGGCGGGTAGAGTTAATGCTAATGAATGACAACCTAAACAACTCCGTTGAAGGCGACGACGTCGTCGCTCGCGTGCTCGCCCGTCAGTCGTCTCCGACGGCCGGCCACACCCTCTTCGGTTCGGAATCTGCTCAGGCCCTGCAAGACGATTCCAACTACGAAGAATCCCGCGATGGCGAACAGTTCGATCGCGAAGACCGCCAGGCCCTGCGCCGCGTCGCCGGCCTCTCCACCGAACTCGATGACGTCACCGAGGTCGAGTACCGGCAGCTGCGCATCGAACGCGTCGTGCTCATCGGCATCTACAACCAGGGCAACGCCCTCGAGGCGGAGAACTCGATGCGGGAGCTCTACGCCCTCGCCGAGACCGCGGGCGCCGTCGTGCTCGACGGGCTGCTGCAGCGCCGCGCCAACCCCGACCCCAGCACCTACTTCGGCAAGGGCAAGGCTGAGGAGTTGCGCGACATCGTCGCCGCGACCGGCGCCGACACCGTGATCGCCGACACCGAGCTCGCGCCCAGCCAGCGGCGTGCGCTCGAAGACGTCGTCAAGGTCAAGGTGATCGACCGCACCGCCGTCATCCTCGACATCTTCAGCCAGCACGCCAAGAGCCGCGAGGGCAAGGCGCAGGTCGAACTCGCCCAGCTCGAATACATGCTCCCGCGACTGCGTGGTTGGGGTGAGGCGCTCTCCCGTCAGGGTGGCGGCGCCGGTGGTTCCGGCGACGGGATGGGCTCGCGAGGCCCCGGTGAGACGAAGATCGAACTCGATCGTCGTCACATCCACACCCGCATGTCGAAGCTCCGCAAGCAGATCAAGGGCTTCGCTCCCGCCCGCGAGGCCAAGCGCGCCAACCGTGACCGCTTCGAGGTGCCCAGCGTCGCGATCGTCGGCTACACCAACGCCGGCAAGTCGAGCCTGCTCAACCACATCACCTCCGCCGGAGTGCTCGTCGAGAACGCCTTGTTCGCGACCCTCGACGCGACCGTGCGCCGGTCGGTGACCGAGGACGGCCGCCCGTACACGCTCACCGACACCGTCGGTTTCGTGCGCAATCTTCCCCACCAGCTCGTCGAGGCCTTCCGCTCGACGCTCGAGGAGGTCGGCTACTCCGACGTCATCGTGCACGTCGTCGACGCGGCGCACCCCGACCCGGCCAGCCAGCTCGCGACGGTGCGCGACGTGATCGGTGAGGTTGGCGCGCGCGACACCCCCGAGATCGTCGTCTTCAACAAGGTCGACCTCCTCGCCGACGACGACCAGCGCCTCGTGCTGCGCGCGCTTGAGCCGAACGCGATCTTCGTCTCCGCCCGCACGGGCGAGGGCGTCGCCGAGCTCCAGGCCCGCATCGGCGAGCTCGTCCCATCGCCCGATGTCGCCGTCGAGCTGCTCGTTCCCTACGACCGGGGAGACGTGATCGCCCGCCTGCACGACCGCGGACGCATCGTGAGCACCGACTACGAAGAGGGCGGCACGCACGTGAATGCCATGGTCAACGGGGCAGACGAGCCCGGCCTGCGCGACTTCGCAGTCGTCTCGGCCTAAGGCCGCGGCACCCGGTCGCCCAAACGCCGTAACACGGCGAAATCCCCGGCGGCCGGGTCGCCCACCCGAGTAGCCTGATCCCGTTGCCGACGCATCCGAAAGGCGCGCGGCGCGGAGCGACAGCCGAGCCCGGCACCCGCCCATACCGATTCAGTTGTCATGACCGGAGGGCCGAGGTGAGCACGATCGTCGTACCCGAACGCCCCACGTTCTCCTTCGAGCTCTACCCGCCGCGCACCGCAGAAGCCGAGGCGGGGCTCCTCGCCTCCCTCGACCCCCTCGTGGCGGCCGGGCCCGAGTTCATCTCCGTCACCTACGGCGCAAACGGCTCGTCGCGCACGTCGTCGCTCGCTGTGCTGCTGCGCCTGCTCGCCGAGACGGACATCCGCGCGATGGCCCACCTGACGTGCGTGGGCTCGTCGTACGCCGACGCCACGCGTCTCATCCGCGAGTTCCTCGACGCGGGTGTCACGAGCTTCCTCGCCCTGCGTGGGGACCCGCCGGCCGGAGCCGTCGAAGGCGACGACTTTCTCGGCGACCTGCACAGCGCGGGTGAGCTCGTGCAGCTCATCCACCGAGTGCAGGCCGAACGCGAACAGTTCAGCCTCAACGACGTTCCGGGATTTCCGAACGCCAAGCGGCTCGCGAGCGGCCACAAGGTCACGATCGCGGTCGCGGCGTTCCCCAACGGACACCCGCGGTCGCGATCCGTCGAGCAGGACATCGACACCCTGCTTGCCAAGCAGGCGGCCGGCGCCAACCTCGCCATCACCCAGCTCTTCTTCGACGCCGAGGACTACCTCCGCTTCGTCGACCAGGCGCGCGCCGCGGGCGTGACGCTGCGCATCCTGCCCGGCGTCATGCCCGTGCTGAGCGCGCAGCGACTGCGCCGCATCGTCGACCTCACGGGGGAGAGGCTGCCGACGGACCTGCTGCGCGCACTCGAGAAGCAGGACAGCCCCGAGGCCCAGGCGCGAGTGGGCGTGGCGCACGCCACCGAGCTCGCCCGCCGGGTGCTCGGCGAGGACCGAGCGGGGCTGCACCTCTACACCTTCAACCGCCACGAGGCGGTACTCGAGGTGCTCCGCGGCGTCGGCCTGCTCGACCCCACCATGTCACCGTCACCCGCCCGATCCGAACGTAAGGACCACGTATGAGCACCACCCCACCGTTCCCCACCGGCACGATTCTCGGCTACCCGCGGATCGGACGGCGGCGGGAGCTCAAGAAGGCCGTCGAGGCGGTCTGGGCCGGCACGATTTCTGCCGAGGACCTCGAGGATGCCGCGGCCGCCCTGCGCGCCACCACCCGTGAGCGCCTTGTGAGCCTCGGGCTCGGCCGCACCGATTCGTCGATTCCCGAGTCGTTCAGCTTCTACGACCAGATGCTCGACGCGGCCGTGACGTTCGGGGCGGTGCCCGAGCGCTTCCGCTCGCTCGTCGGCGTCGACGGCACCGTCGACCTCGCCGGGTACTTCACGATCGCGCGCGGCGAGGGCGACAGCGTTCCCGCCGAGATGACCAAGTGGTTCGACTCCAACTACCACTACCTCGTGCCCGAGATCGGGCCCGAGACGGAGTTCAGCCTCGCCAACCTCCGCCTGCTGCGCGAGGTCGCCGAGGCCACGGCGAGCGGCTACCGCACCCGCCCCGTCATCGTCGGCCCGGTCACCTTCCTGCTGCTCAGCAAGCCGAGCGCCGACGCCCCCGCGGGCTTCCGGCCCCTCGACCGCCTCGACGACCTGCTTCCCGCCTACGCCGAACTCCTCGCCGGCCTGACCGCCGTCGGCGCAGAGTGGGTGCAGCTGGATGAACCGGGGCTCGTGAGCGAGTCGATCGACGTCGACCGGTCCGAGGTGCTCGAGGCGACCGCCCGCGCCTACGCGCTGCTCGGCGCCGTGCCCGCCCGGCCGCAGATTTTCGTGGCGGCCCCGTACGGATCGCTCGACGACGCCCTGCCGGTCCTCCTCGAGTCACCCGTCGAGGCGGTCGGGCTCGACCTTGTGCGCGGCGGCCTGCCGCAGCTCGCGGCCGGTTCCGTAGGCGCCTCGGGCACGACGCTCGTCGCCGGCGTCATCGACGGCCACAACATCTGGCGCGGAGACCTCGGCGCCGCGTTCGCGACGCTCGAGGAACTCCGCACGCTCGGGGCGCCCGTCGCGGTAGCGACGTCGACGAGCCTGTTCCACACACCGCACGACGTCACCGACGAGCCGAACCTCGGCGAACAGCTCACGAGCTGGCTCGCCTTCGCCGATCAGAAGGTCGGGCAGGTTGCCACCCTTGCGCGCGGGCTGTCGGAGGGTTCATCCGCTATTCGCAGTGAGCTGGACGCGGCGACCGAGGCGCTGGAGAACCGCCGCACCGCCACGGGCGTGCGCGACGGCGCGGTGCGCCTGCGTGCGGCGGCGCTGACCGCCGGCGACTTCGCACGCGGCGACTACGCCGAGCGTCTCGCCGCGCAGCAGGAGGCGCTGCGGCTGCCGTTCCTGCCCACGACGACGATCGGGTCGTTCCCGCAGACGGGGGATATTCGCACGGCCCGCGCGGCGCATGTGCGCGGCGCGCTGAGCGAGGAGGAGTACACGGGCTTTCTGCGCGCGGAGATCGCGCGCGTCGTCGAGCTGCAGGAGCAGATCGGGCTCGACGTGCTCGTGCACGGCGAGCCGGAGCGCAACGACATGGTGCAGTACTTTGCCGAGCACCTCGACGGGTTCGCGGTCACCGAGAACGGCTGGGTGCAGTCCTACGGCAGCCGCTGCACGCGCCCGTCGATCCTGTGGGGCGACGTCGCGCGCGAGGCGCCGATCACCGTCGAGTGGTCCGCGTACGCGCAGCGGCTCACCGACAAGCCCATGAAGGGCATGCTGACGGGCCCGGTCACGATCCTCGCCTGGTCGTTCGTGCGCGACGACCAGCCGCTCGCCGACACCGCGAACCAGGTCGCCCTCGCGCTGCGCGACGAGATCGCCGACCTCGAGGCGGCCGGCATCCGCATCATCCAGGTGGACGAGCCCGCACTGCGCGAGCTGCTTCCGCTGAAGAAGGCCGACCAGCCCGCGTACCTCGAGTGGTCGGTCGGTGCGTTCCGGCTCGCGACGGCGGGTGTTGCCAAGCGGACGCAGATCCACACCCACCTGTGTTACTCCGAGTTCGGTGTCGTCATCGACGCCATCGACCGCCTCGACGCCGACGTGACCTCGATCGAGGCCGCCCGCTCCAAGATGGAGGTTGTCGCCGACATCCGCGCGTCGGGCTTCGGCCGGGGCATCGGACCGGGCGTCTACGACATCCACTCGCCGCGCGTGCCGTCGGTGGGCGAGGTCACCGAGCTGCTCGAGACGGCAACCAGGGCCATTCCGAGCAGGCAGGTGTGGGTGAACCCCGACTGCGGGCTGAAGACCCGGGGCTACGACGAGACCGTGCAGTCGCTCACCAACCTCGTGCACGCCGCACGAGCGGTGCGGGGGAGCGTCGGGGCGTAGCATCCGTTGCGACGTGGTGTGGCGTGGCGTGGTGTGGCGGGCCGATCGGGCGCGGATTTGCGCCGCGGCGCCCGATCGGGTCGCGGATTCGAGAGAATGACTCGTGCCCTTCACGCCGAGCCACGTCGCAGCCGTACTGCCGTTCGTCGGCGGCAGGCTGCCCGCGGCGGCCCTCGTGGTCGGCAGCATGACGCCCGACCTGTTCTACTACCTCCCCGGCGGACCCTCGCGCGGCTTCGCGCATTCCCTCACCGGGGCCGTCACGGTGGACCTTCCGCTCGCGGTCGGGTTGTTCGTGGTGTGGCAGGTGGTGTTCCGACGCCCGCTCGTCGACCTGGCCCCGCGTTGGCTGCGTTCGCGACTCGGTGGGCGGCGTGGCACCAGTCGCAATGCTCGTCAGGGCTACGGATGGCGCGGGGCCGTCGCCGGTGTCGCGGCCGTCATCGCCGTCGTGATCGGCATCGCGACCCACCTGCTCTGGGACGCCTTCACCCACGAGGGGTGGGCGAGCGACCTCATGCCGTGGCTCGCCGTCGACCTCGGCCCGCTGCCGCTGCACGACTGGCTGCAGCACGTCAGCACGATCGCCGGCGGGGTGGTGCTCCTGGTCTGGCTGATCGTGTGGGTGCGGAAGACGCCGCGGTCCGGCGGTCCTGACGCGTGTGCGCCGACTGCGGTGCGCGTCGTCGTGTGGCTGCTCGTCGTCGGCGTCGGAGCTGGGGCGGGGGTCGCGCTGCTCGCGGGCGGGCTGTCACGGGGCGAGACCGCCGCGGACGACGGGCTGCTCTTCGTCGCCGCCACCCGCACCGTGGCGTGGGCCGCCCTCGTCGCGGTGGCGTGCTGCGCGGTGTGGTGGGTGGCGCGCGGGGTGCGTGCGGTCGCGCGCTGAGCCGGGGCGCGCAAGGCCGGCCGAGCAACTTATAGCGCGCGCAGCACCGTGACGACCTTGCCGAGCACCTCGGCGTGGTCGCCCAGGATCGGCGCGAACGCGCTGTTGCGGGGCAGCAGCCAGGTGTGGCCGTCACGCTGCTGGAACACCTTGACCGTGGCCTCGTCGTCGAGCATCGCGGCGACGATGTCGCCGTTCTCCGCGGTCTTCTGCTGGCGAACGACGATCCAGTCGCCGTCGCAGATCGCGGCGTCGATCATCGAGTCTCCGACCACCTTGAGCATGAACAACTCGCCCTTGCCGACGAGCTGGCGCGGCAGGGGGAACACCTCGTCGATCTGCTGTTCGGCGGTTATCGGCACACCGGCGGCGATGCGCCCGACGAGCGGCACCATCGTCGCGTCGCCGATCGTGGGGTTGCCCTCAGCGCTGTCCGTGGCATCCGTGTCGCGGGTCGGCGTCTCGATGAGGATCTCGAGCGCGCGGGGGCGCTTGGGGTCGCGGCGCAGGTAGCCGCTCAGTTCGAGCTGGTTGAGCTGGTGGGTGACGCTCGACAGTGAGGAGAGGCCGACGGCGTCTCCGATCTCGCGCATGCTCGGCGGGTAGCCCTGGGTCGCGACCGAGCGCTGGATCATGTCGAGAATCGCCAGTTGCTTATCGCTCAGGCTCTTGCGACGACGAGTTGCGGGGCGATCTGCGGATGAACCGTTCCGACCCGAGGCGGGACCGCCGGTGTTCTCACTCATTCGCTCTCCAATGTCGGTGGCTGCTGGTTACCTGATTCCAGACATTCGAAACAGTATCCGCTTGCGGCCCCGCAAACAAACACCTCTTCGAGTGTGTCGCGCTATTCATAGCGCGAATGTTCGAAGATCGGGCTTGTATCCGGAGACATTCGAATGTATGTTCGGAACATGTCTTCGTATCCGGCACTCCCGGCCGAGTGTCGGATACGAATACTTCACTATTTGGGGCGAGAGACGAGAAGGAGCAGAACATGAGCACAGCAACAGTCACGACATCTAGCACGACGAACCCGCAGGCGGG